>WQVX01000078.1 GCA_009785615.1 Defluviitaleaceae bacterium
AATTTATGCGCGTGAGTGATTATGACGAACTTTGTCATTATCCCTACGCGCTTTTATTATTTGTTGGATTTTCGTTTCCTACCCTTCAATTTAATAATACCTTTTCATTCAGAGCTTGCCCAAGTGGCTGTCCCGTAGCAAGTTGCGGGGCATCCATCCTCCCCCGAGGTCGCAACAAGAAGTTTAATGCATCATATTCGTGTCGGATTTGCTCCTTTTCTTAGGCACGAAAGTAACACCCGGGCAGGCTCTCGTTTGAAGGGGGCGTATCAAAAGCTTATGCACAACCGGTCTCACAATTGCACCCGGTTGAATGAATGTGCCGGTTGAGTTTTAGTGAGTTTAATCACATTTTTAGTGATTAAACTTATTTTTTTGGAAAACTTGAATTTCGATTTTTTTGGAGTGTTGACTAAATAATTATACGGGCTATAATACGCCAATAGGAGTTGATAGCGAATTAGTAGTTATGGCCTACAATAAGTCTATTCAAAATTTATTTAGGAAAGAGCTGATTATATGTCAGTAGGAAACAAACGTTATATTTATGTAGCGGCTGCTACACTAATGCTTTTGCTTGCAGGTATAATTTATGCATGGTCTATTTTGAATGCACCTTTTCAAGCGGAATTTGGCTGGAGCCAAGGAGCCTTGGGGCTAAATTTTACACTTACTATGGGGGCATTTTGTGCAGGGCTTATTTGGGGTGGATACCTTCTAAAAAGGATACCTTTGCGCAAAATTCTTATTTCGGCCGGTATTTTAGTATGTATAGGTTTTAGCGTAACAGGTACAATGAGCGGAAATAGTATCCTTGTATTGTACATAGCTTACGCTATTTTTTGTGGCCTTGGAATAGGAGTGGTTTATAACGCGCTTATTTCATCAATTATGGGATGGTTTCCGGATAAGCGAGCAACCGTATCCGGTATATTAATGATGGGGTTTGGTGCAAGCACCTTGGTATTTGGTTTTATAGCCAATGCCATAATGAATGCCATAGGTTGGCGCAATATGTATATAGGTATTGGCGTTACTATCTTAGTTGTTTTTACGATATGTTCATTTTTGATAAAAGCTTATGTGCCGCCATCGAAGCCTCCGGAAGCAAAAGATAAAGGTTTGGATAAAATCCAAGAGAATGTGCAAAGTAAGCCAAAAGATTATAATACATCAGAATTGTTGCGCCTTCCTTCGTTTTGGCGTTTTTATGGCTTTGAAACACTTATTGCCGCTGTTGGAGCTTGTGTTATAGCCATGGCGCGAGATATGGCTGTATATGTTGGTACAACAGAATCGCTTGCGGTTATATTGGTTGGAGTGTCCTCAGTATCCAATGGCTTTGGCCGTATTGTAGCGGGGGTGCTGTTTGATAAAAAAGGAAGCTTAACAACTATGCGCACGGTAGGTATTATAGCACTTTTAACCCCATTATTAATGCTTTTGTCCGGTTGGACAAGCCGGACGATTTGGTTTGTTCCCGGGATAATGCTGGCCGGGTTTTCTTATGGCTTTACACCTGTTTTAGCTTCCGGCTTTATGGGAAAAAATTATGGAATGAAAAATTTCCCTATGAATTTTAGCATTGTTTCAACATTTCTTTTTGTTGCTTCTTTTTCGGCTACGATTGGCGGTTGGTTACATGGAGTTTTTGGTGGCTTTAATGCAGTGTTTATTTTCATGGGAATATTGGGTGCCTTGGGTATTGTAATGGCCGAAACCCTTAGAACCTGCGGTCAATAATGGGTTGTGCGGATTTTCGAGCCGGATTTTTAGCCAATCAAGGCGGTGAAATCCGCCGTTTGCCCAAAGGCAAACAAGGATGAGCCAACGTAGAGTGGCGGAAAATCAGCCGAAAAGACGTGCAGCAGCTTATTGACCGCAGGTTCTTAAATCGGTAAAGTGCTGAAACTGCACCTTGTTATAGTCGAAATTTGTATAATTTTTTAAAAATAATATCATATGTTGACACATAATACTAAATACGTTTATTATATCTCAAATCCGTTGTTTACTATTTTAGAAGCTGTGTTAATAGCTTCTTATTTTGGCATATTCAAATGCCTATTATTATATAAAAGGAGGGCTTCAATTGAACAATGAAAGAGAAACATTTAGCAACAGGCTGGGATTTATTATTGTATCAATAGCCTGCGCTATCGGCCTTGGCAATATATGGCTAATGCCTTATCGAGCAGGTACCTATGGTGGTGCCTTATACATTTTTTTGGTGGCGGCATTTATCTTTATATTTGCTATTCCCGTTTTGCTGACAGAATACAGTGTTGGCAGAGGCAGCGGGCAATCTACAGCTAAGGCATTTCACACACTAACACCGGGAACCAAATGGGTTTTTAATGGTTATCTGGGTATCGTTGGTAACTATGTGTTACTAATGTTCTATGTTATGATATGTGGTTTTGCACTTGCCTATTTAGGTAAAGGTGTTACAGGATCGCTTATTGGGCAAAGCCCAGAGTATGTTGTAGGTTCTTGGAATGCGCTAACAGGCAACGCAGGCATGAGCTTCTTTTTGATGTTTGCTATTGTTGCAGCAGGTATGGGTACAACTTTTTTTGGCCTAAGAAAAGGTATCGAGCGTGTAGGTAAAATTATGATGGGAATATTCTTTATACTTATCGTTGTTTTACTTTTTCGTAGTGTCACCTTGCCCGGCGCAGGTGAAGGTCTTGCGTTCTTGTTTATACCCAACCTGGACGCCATGCGGGAGCATGGAACTTTTAGAATTATCCACATGGCAATGGGACAATCTTTATTTTCTTTGTCGGTTGGTATCGGATCTATGACTGTTTTTGGTAGCTATGTAGATAAAGAGCGAAAGCTGTTTCGTGACGCTTTTACCGTAGGAGTCTTGGATTTGAGTATTATTATACTCTGTTTACTTATGATCTTTCCGGCCGCTTTTGCCTTTGGCATAAGCCCAACAGCCGGAGAAGCATTGCTTTTTATAACCTTGCCAAACATCTTTAATGCAATGCTGGGTGCATATTTTTGGTCATTGATGTTTTATGTTGGTTTGTGCTTTGTTGCGTTTTCTACTGCTGCTGCTGTTATGGAAAACCTGACAGCTATCGGCATGGATAAATTCGGATGGTCACGTGCTAAGTCATCTTTGGTAAATTTTATTTTGCTAATTGCCCTTTGCACGCCGTCAGCATTTACACGCAATATATGGCTTGGTTTTTCACCTCTTGGATTCCCTCATCTTGGTGCTTTCTTTACATGGCTTGCAATGGAAATTATATTACCGATAGGTGCATTGCTTTACGTGTTGTACTGCACAAATAAAAGAGGATGGGGCTGGAACAATTTCTTTAAAGAAGCAAACACCGGCACCGAGGGGTGGACATTCCCTGCCGCTTTGCGCTTTTATATGACGTATGTAATGCCAATAGTGATTATTTTTATACTCATATTTGGACAGGTGCAAAGATGGATCCTTACGCCAAGGGAAATATTTTTCTAGTATATAAGATTTTGGAGGAGATGTTATGTCATCAAAGCTAAAAGTTGGAATTATTGGATGTGGCGGTATTGCAAATGGTAAGCACATGCCTTCAATTAAGCAGATAAAAGAAGTAGAAATGATTGCATTTTGCGATACCATCATTGAACGGGCAAAAAAGGCTGCTGAAGAATATGGTGAGGCCGGAGCTAAGACATATAGCGATTACAAGGAGCTTCTTTCTGACAAATCTATCGATATAATTTACGTGCTTACTCCTAACCGAGATCATTCTCCAATGACCATTGATGCGCTTAACGCCGGAAAGCATGTAATGTGCGAAAAACCTATGGCAAAAACCTCTAAAGAAGCAAAAGAAATGATGGAAACCGCAAAAAAAACCGGCAAAGTACTAACTATCGGCTACCAAAACCGATTTAGAGAAAACAGCCAATATTTAAAAAAAATGGTAGACCGCGGGGACTTGGGCGAGATATACTTTGCCAAGGCTCACGCTATTCGTCGTAGAGGGGTACCTACTTGGGGTGTATTTTTAGATGAAGAAGCACAAGGCGGTGGCCCATTAATTGATATTGGAACCCACGCTTTAGATTTGACTTTGTGGATGATGGACAATTACAAGCCCAAAACGGTAACAGGCAGTGTTTATCATAAGCTTAACAATCAAATAGATAGCGGTAATGCTTTTGGCTCTTGGAACCCCAACGAGTTCACAGTAGAAGACTCTGCCTTTGGATTTATCACCATGGAAAATGGTGCCACCATTATATTAGAATCCTCTTGGGCTTTAAATATTGTAGAAGAAGGGGAAGCCATAACCACTTTATGCGGCACAAAAGCGGGAGCCGATATGAAAGAAGGCATGGACAGTCTGTGCATTAATGGGGTAGATTTAGGTAAAAAATATGTAACCTATCCGGATTTATCAATAGGTAGTGTGCCATTTTTTGAAGGAGAAAATAAAACGCCTCAAGTATCTGAACAGCGCGCTTTTATCAATGCTGTTTTGAATAATGAACCCCTAACGGTTCTTCCGGAGCAGGCTTATGTTGTAACTCAAATTTTGGAAGCTATTTATGAATCGGCTAAAATAGGTAAGCCAATAATATTTTAGGAGACATTGGTATGGTGGTAGATATATTTCATAACTGGTTTGCTGGATATACAATCGAAGTGCGCAATCAAATATCCGACTATTATAATGTTTCCTCTGATTTAACAGAATGGGGATGGCCTGTAAAAGATACCTCGGCTGTTATAGATGAAGTAGATTTGAAAATAACACACACATATCAGGTGATAGATAATTGTGTAGAAATTGCTAAGTGGCTGGAGCTTCCCGATAGAGATATAAAATTAGCCAAAATAATTGGAATGTTTCATGATCTGGGTCGCTTTCGCCAAGCACTTAATTACGGGACAATGGATGACCGCATAACCGGTTTACATGGCGAAATGAGTGCAGATATCTTTTTAAATGATGCGCCCAAAGATGGCCTAACTTCTGATGATATAGAAATAATTGCAGCTTCTTTAAGGTATCACAATTTATTTAAGTTGCCTTGTGGCTTATCTCAGCGAGCAACGCTATTTTGTAAACTCGTACGTGACGGAGATAAACTTGATATATTCCGCTTTTATATAGATTGTATAAAAAATACAGAAAAGCGGAATTTTCGCTTTATTATGTCTGATGGAGAAGGCGATTATTCACCTGAGATGCTTGAAGGGGTGTTAAATGGCAAAAATTTAATGGTAGGTGGTATAAACAATAAAAATGATCGCAAGCTTGTACAAATAAGTTTAGTATACGATATGAACTTTGGATACACTTTTCAAAAGATGTTAGAAAAAGAATATTTAGCTATGTTTACAGGAATAAACAACGGCACAGCAGATAATGTAATGCAAAAAGCATATACATACGCCACCGAATGGATGAAAGAGCGGGTAAATGGTTAATCAAATATAGCACCTCCACTTCGCACTAACGTGCTTCGTGTCGGTGAAGGGGGCGCAATTTCCGCTTGCATCAACACGTAAACGTGTTAATGTCAATCGGAATTGCTATAAGCAGCAAATAACGTATTATCGACACATTAGAGTATAAAGCCAAATGCGACCTTATCATTTGGCTTATTTTTTCGTTTTTATTTTTTTACAGTTTTTTACTGCATTTTGCACTTTCATAGGTTTAAATATATAATTTGTAAATTTTTACTAGAACGGCATTAAATAAATTATAAAAAATACTGAATTATCTATTGACTAATCGTATTTAATTGGGTACAATTTGTGTGTTGGGGCATCGAACAAAAATCGCTTCGCTTAATTTTTTGCCAAAATGCTTATTAAAGCAAGCTTTCATCAAGCTTTTAAGAGATATTCAGTGAGGCAAAATTAATGAAGCAAGGGAGGGTGAAAAAAACAAAAAAATTATACAAAAGAATTGAGAATCTGTGTTTAGCAAAACTGATAACTTTCATTATTTTATTTGTGCTACCAAATAGTGGCATATGTCTGAGGAGGAAAGACTTTATTATGCGTAAAAATTTTAACAAAATACAGAAAATTACTGCCTGTGCTCTTGCCTTTATTATGGTATTTGGCTTTAATTTTTCTGTTTCAGCAAACAACGCACCGGAATTAGAGAGTGTTTTCACAGCTTTTTACATGGATGATCCGGATTTAGATGAAACCTATCTTGATTTGGATGAAGCTTACCCTGATTTGGATGAAGCTTACCCTGATTTAGATGAAACTTATCCGGATTTAGATGAAGCTTACCCTGATTTGGATGAAGCTTATCCGGATTTGGATGAAGCTTATCCTGATTTGGATGAAGCTTATCCTGATTTGGATGAAGCTTATCCTGATTTGGATGAAGCTTATCCTGATTTAGATGAAACTTATCCTGATTTAGATGAAACTTATCCGGATTTAGATGAAACTTATCCGGATTTAGATGAAACTTATCCGGATTTAGATGAAGCTTATCCTGATTTGGATGAAGCTTACCCTGATTTGGATGAAAATTATCACGAAGAAGATTACTATTATTGTGATGAAGAATATTGCTATTGCGATGAGGAGTATTATTACGAAGAGTTGTTTCCTATAGAAGCAATGTATTTACCTATAGTAGCAGCCTCTTTTCCATCGTCACCTACTTATGTGTTGGATTTTTCAAGAATTACAGCCGCTGCCGCATCAGCTAGGCAAACCGTAGCTGCCGGCACAGCTATCACAACTATGCCGGGTGTTACTCGTACTATAGCTTCTTCTGCAAGACAATCCAACTTTAACATGAGGCCGGCAGGTGGTACGCTTAGGGCAAGCGGCTCAGGCACTAACACCTTTATAGATCCTAACGGAACCGGTAGGCGTTTAGAGTCAACTGTTGAGCTAACAGGGCCTATTCGTGTTGCGGTTACCGGTAGAAGTACAGTAGCTAATAGCATGGCTACAGCTACGCTTAATTTCGGCGGACGCTCTATCACTCATAATATTTCAAGTAGCAACACTCAATGGTCAACTGTTATATTTGAATTCCCTGATGGCAGAGGTACTTTGTCTCTGGATTGGCCTTGGACAACAGCAAATAGACTTGGCATTCAACGCATTGAGATTTTTGAAGGCAGTGCAACCGCTTCATTCCCATCATCTTCAACCTATACATTTAACTTTGCAAATATCACAGCCGCCGCTGCATCTGCCAGACAAACTATAGCTGTCGGTGCAAATATCACAACTATGCCGGGTGTTACTCGCTCTGTAGCCTCATCAGCAAGACAATCTAATTTGAACTTGAGACCGGCAGGCGGCACACTTAGAGCAAGTGGCTCAGGAAACAACACCTTTATAGATCCTAATGGAACAGGTCGGCGTTTAGAGTCAACTGTTTCGTTAACGGGACCTATTCGTGTTGTAGTTACCGGTAGAAGTACAGTAGCTAACAGTATGGCTACAGCTACACTTAGTTTTGGCGGGCGTTCTATAACTCATAATATTACCGGTAGCAATACCCAATGGGCAACTGCTACTTTTGAATTCCCTGACGGCTCAGGTACCTTGTCCCTGGATTGGCCTTGGACAGCAACCAACAGGCTGGGTATTCAACGCATTGAAATTTTTGAAGGTACCGGTGGCAGTGGTGGAGGAAGTGGCGGCGGTGGCGGCTCCAACAACTTCCCTGTTATTGAATATCGCGACATAAATAGACAGCCTGCATCATGGTATAGTAGTGCTCATGCTAGGTTAATTGCTGATAATTTATTGGTAATGCAACGCAATAATGGTGGCTGGCCAAGAGGAACAGGACAGGGCGGCACAAACTTCCCTACAAATTTAGCAGCAATGACTAGTTCAGAAATTCAACATCATAACGGTAATAGGAATCTCATTGATTCTTACTTTGGTCGTGGCATTACAACAAACGAAACAAGATATCTTTTTAGAATGTATGAAGCGACAGGGGACATTCGATACCGAGATGCTGCAAGAAGAGGTTTTAACGCTATACTTAATGCTCAGTACTCAAACGGTGGCTGGCCTTACTATGTTACAGACAGATCCCTATATCGTAGTGCAATATCATTTAAGGATAATGCTATTCCTTATATAATGCATTTGCTTAGAGATATATCTAATGGAGTTTTCCCTTCCATTAGTACTGCGGATCGTAATAGAGCAAGAACTGCGTTTGATAATGGACTCAATGCTATCTTAAATTTGCAAATTTGGTATGATGCCAATAACCGTCATTTAGGAAGAAATTGGTCATCAAACGCTCGCATGGGAGCTTGGGCAGCAAATTCTCATAATACAAATATGAATCCAAGATGGGCAAGACAGTTTGAGCCTCCTTCAATTGGCGTATGGGAAACTGTTCGCATACTAGATTTCTTGATGACTATAGATAATCCAAATGATCGTGTTAGACGTGCAATAAGCGGGGGTGTTATATTTATAGAACGTGCAGAGATTTTTGGATATACCCATCCAACAGTTTCCGGCAATAGGGTATTACAACGTTCTTCCGGTGCAAGAGGTTTATGGCCACGATTCTTGTGTGTTGAAACACTCATCCCTCTGTTCTATGATAGACAAACTCCAAATGCTCATGCAAGTAACCCTCCGGCAAACCAATGGCTTGGGGTTTTATCCTCACAAGACACTGGTGGAATCAGGCAAGATTCTACCGGTGGAAGGCGGAGAAACTTAAATACTAATGGTGGTATTTTCGTATTCAATTCCAACCAAACTTTAGATTTAATTAGAAGCTATGCAAATCTCAGCCATGAACGACGTAACGGATATCAGTATATAGGCACATATGGTCGGGATTTACCGGGTAACTATGCAAACTGGAGACAACGCAACGGAATAAGATAGTTTCAAGGTAACATCAAGATAAAAGAAGAAATTGACACAAAATTTATTTAATGATATTCTACAAAAAACGGGTAATATCTTGCTCACTGCATGGTATTGCCCATATATTTTGTAATAGCGGCAAGGAAATGACACTAATGGTGGAAGATGTACGCAAAATCTCTCCTAAGCCAAGATTTCAGATTACTGATAGCCTTAAATTTTAGGAAATGATTGAGATTTTTAACGGAGTAAATATATACTAGGGAGTGATTTATATTGAACCAATATAGAACGCCAATTAAGGATGCATTGGAAGAATTGGAACGTAATCGAGTAATTCCTTTTGATGTCCCCGGCCACAAAAGAGGGCGCGGCAGTGATAACCTTACTAAATTTTTGGGTAGCAAATGCCTTTCTATAGACGTAAACTCTATGAAACCTTTAGATAACCTATGCCACCCTGTTTCTGTTATTCGCGAGGCAGAAGAGTTAGCTGCTGAGGCTTTTGGTGTGGCTAATGCTTTCTTTATGGTAAGTGGGACAACAAGTGCTATACAGGCTATGGTTATGTCTGTATGCAAACGCGGAGAAAAAATAATATTGCCACGTAATGTCCATAGAAGTGTGTTAAATGCACTTGTGTTATGTGGAGCTATCCCTGTATATATAAAATGTGAATCCAACGAACAATTAGGCATAGCTTTAGGTAGTTCACTAAAAGCTGTGGAAAAAGCTATAAAGCAAAACCCGGATGCAAAGGCGGTATTAGTTAATAATCCAACCTACTATGGAATTTGTTCCAATTTATCCGGTATTGTTAAGTTAGCACATAGCTATGGTATGCAAGTATTGGCAGACGAAGCCCATGGCACTCATTTTTACTTTAGAGGGGATAATGGCGAGTTACCATGTCCTGCTATAGCCGCAGGTGCAGATATGGCAGCAATAAGTATGCATAAATCGGGCGGATCTCTTACTCAAAGCTCTTTTCTATTGATCGGTAGCAATGTTAATGCCAATTATGTACGACAAGTTATAAATCTAACACAAACTACTAGTGGATCATATATCTTGCTATCAAGTTTGGACATAGCAAGAAGTCACTTGGCTGTAAATGGTAAAGAAATCTTTGCAAAAGTATTGGATTTAACCGAATATGCTCGGGAAGAGATTAATAAAATGGGTGGATTTTATGCCTTTTCAGATGAATTGATAGATGGGGATGCTTTTTATGATTTTGATAGAACAAAACTTACAGTAAATACACTTGGGATAGGTTTAGCAGGGATTGAAGTCCATAATATATTGCGAGACGAATATGATATTCAAATTGAATTTGGAGATATGGGGAACTTTTTGGCATACATCTCTATTGGAGATAATCACAAAAATATTGAAATGCTTATCAGTGCATTAGCTGAAGTAAAACGCCGCTTTTCGCGTCCTACTATGGATATAATGAAGCAACAGTACATTGATCCAATTGTTAAAGCGGCACCTCAAGAGGCTTTTTATAATCCTAAAAAAATGTTGCCACTTAAACAGAGCATTGGAAAAATATGTGCCGAGTTTATTATGTGCTATCCGCCCGGTATTCCACTCTTAGCTCCGGGCGAGGAAATTACAGAGGAAATCATTCGTTATATAATTTACGCAAAAGAAAAAGGATGCTCTCTTACCGGGCCTGAAGATATGAAGATTGAAAACATTAATGTATTGGAGTGATTAACTTGGAATTGTGGTTTAGTGAAATGCACACGCCTAACATAAAAATTTCTATAAAAGTGGACAAGCAACTTTGCAGTATAAAAAGCCCTTACCAGCGTATAGACGTTTTTGAGTCAGCGGATTTAGGACGCTTTTTAGTTTTAGATGGTTTCATGATGCTTACTGAAAAGGACGAATTTATATACCACGAGATGATAACCCATGTTCCAATGGCAGTGCATCCCATGGCTAAAAATATTCTTGTAATAGGTGCAGGTGACGGAGGAGTTTTACGAGAACTTATAAAATATGACCATATAGTGAATATTGATGTTGTTGAAATTGATGAAGAAGTTGTCCGTGTTTGCAAAGAATATTTGCCTAAGACTGCATCTTCTTTTAATGATGAAAGAGCAACTTTATACTTTGAAGATGGACTGAAATTTGTCCGAAGACAAGAAAACAAATATGACATAATAATTGTGGATTCTACAGATCCTTCCGGACCCGGAGAAGGTTTGTTTACAATGGAGTTTTATGGCAATTGTTTTAAAGCACTAAAACAGGATGGTATACTGATAAATCAACATGAAAGCCCTTTTTATGCTGAAGATGCCATGACTGTTAAACGTACACATAAACGTATTGTACACTCTTTTAAGATGAGTCGCGTTTATCAGGCACATATTCCAACATATTCAAGGCATTGGCTTTTCGGCTTTGCTTCAAATGGACTCCATCCTTTAAAAAATTTGAATGCAGATAAATGGAATGATCTTGGAATTAAAACCCGGTATTACAATACAAACCTGCATAAAGGTGCGTTTTATTTACCGGGATATGTAGAGGAGCTACTTAGCGATGTTGAGTAAACCTGATGTTTTTATAGGCAGTGAATGTTCTTATGAAGATGCAAAAATTGTAATGTTTTCGGCTCCTTTTGATGGAACTACAACTTTTAGACCCGGAACAAGATTCGCCGGCAAAGCAATACGAGCAGATTCTTTTGGAATAGAAAGCTATAGCCCATACCAAGATATGAACTTATATGACATGCCTTTTATAGATATAGGTGATTTGGAACTACCTTTTGGAGATACAAACCGAGTGTTGGATTTAATAGAAGGTCAAGTATCGCAAATTTTAGAAAATGATAAAAAGCCTTTTATGGTAGGAGGCGAGCATCTTGTTACTTTAGGGGCAATACGGGCAATGGTAAAAGCATATCCGGATTTGCATATTTTGCATTTAGATGCTCATGCTGACCTGCGAGATGATTTTTTGGATGAAAAATATTCTCATGCTACAGTTATGCGGCGTATTTGGGATATTATTGGTGATAGTAAGATATATCAAGCCGGTATTCGCTCCGGTGATCAAGATGAATTTGAATTTGCTAAGTCGCATACTGTGATGCACAGGTATAATTTAGAGGAAATGGACAAGCACATAGCTGCTCTAAAAGGAAAGCCGGTATATTTTTCTCTTGACTTGGATGTACTTGATCCATCAGTCTTTCCGGGAACAGGAACCCCGGAACCCGGTGGTGTTACTTTTCAGGAATTGCATCAAGCTGTTCTTATGCTTAAAAATTTAAATATAGTTGGTTGCGATGTATGTGAGTTGTCACCACACTACGACTCCAGTGGGATTTCAACAGCCGCCGCATGTAAAATAATTAGAGAAATCTTGATGGTGGTCTAACTGTGAAAAATTATGTGAATGTATCAAAAGTATAGTAAATTTGCTATAGAAAAGGGGAATAAATCAAATGGGAAAAGCATTAATTATTGGATGTGGAGGGGTCGCAAAAGTTACGATCCACAAATGTTGTCAAAATAGCGAAGTGTTTTCTGAAATTATGATTGCAAGCCGTACAAAAAGCAAATGTGACGAAGTAAAAGCTCAATTAGAAAGTCGAAATGTAAAAACAAAAATTCATACTGCTCAGGTAGATGCTGATAATGTTGAAGAACTTGTAGCACTAATCAAGCAGTTTAATCCGGATGTAGTAATTAATTTGGCACTTCCATATCAAGATTTAACAATTATGGATGCTTGCCTGGCTACTAAAAAACACTACATTGATACCGCAAATTATGAACCTCTGGATACTGCCAAATTTGAATATAAATGGCAATGGGCATATCGTGATAGATTTAAAGAAGCTGGGATCACTGCTCTCCTTGGATGCGGTTTTGACCCGGGAGTAACAGGAATATTTAGTGCTTACGCAATGAAACATTATTTTGATGAAATCCACTACATTGATATTTTAGATGCAAATGCAGGTGACCATGGTTATCCTTTTGCAACTAACTTTAACCCTGAAATAAATATCCGAGAAGTGACGGCAAACGGAAGATATTGGGAAAATGGTCAATGGATTGAAACACAGCCTATGGAAATCAAAAGAGAATACAACTTCCCACAAATTGGCATAAAGGATATGTATCTTTTGTACCATGAAGAACTGGAATCTCTTGCCGAAAATATAAATGGTATTAAACGGATAAGGTTTTTTATGACATTTGGACAAAGTTACTTAACACATTTAAAATGTCTTGAAAATGTGGGAATGACCTCAATTGAACCTATTGATTTTGAAGGTAAAAAAATAGTACCATTGCAATTTCTTAAAGCTGTGCTACCGGATCCATCCACTCTTGGGCCTCGCACAAAGGGCAAAACTAATATTGGCTGTATCTTCCGGGGCATAAAGGATGGCAAGCCGGTTAGCTACTATGTATATAATGTTTGTGACCATCAGGAATGCTATCATGAAGTAGAATCTCAAGCAATATCATATACAACAGGAGTACCTGCGATGATTGGAGCTATGCTGGTTATGAACGGAACATGGCAAAAACCCGGTGTGTTTAATGTAGAAGAATTTGATCCTGATCCTTTTATGGAGGCACTTAATAAATGGGGTCTTCCATGGGTAGAGGACTTTAATCCTGTTCCGGTTCCATAATGGCCATGATTAATTTTGATATAAGCCTCCTTCCTACTCCATGCTATGTAGTAGATGAAGAATTGCTTACAAATAATCTATGCGTTCTGCGCAAGGTGGCAGATAAGGCCGGATGCAAAATCCTTCTTGCCCAAAAAGCTTTCTCAATGTTTAGTTTGTACCCTTTGATAGGTGAATATCTTGATGGAACAACCGCAAGTGGATTACATGAAGCACAGCTTGGATATGACTATATGGGAAAGGAAAATCATGTTTTTTCCGCCGCTTATTCAGAAAAGGAATTTGAGGACATTCTGCCAATATGTGACCATATAGTGTTCAATTCCTTTTCTCAATGGGATCATTTCAAGGATAGGGCATTAAAAGCCGGAATAAGTTGTGGTATACGAATAAATCCTGAGTTTTCTACACAAAATCATGCAGGAGGAAATAATATATATGACCCTTGTTCTTTTGGTTCCAGGCTTGGGGTAACGCATAAAAATTTTCGCTTTGAAAACCTTGCTAATATTTCCGGTATACATTTTCACACTCTTTGTCAGCAAAATTCTGACGATCTAGTGAAAACTCTTAATGTAGTGGAAGAAAAATTTTCATCTTGTTTTGGTGGACTCTCTTGGATCAATATGGGTGGAGGTCATCATATTACTCGTAAAGGTTATGATATTGACACATTGATAGATTGTATAAAGAAATTCAAAGAAAAATATGGGCTTGAAGTATACCTTGAACCTGGAGAAGCTGTCGCTTTGAATGCAGGATTTTTGGTAAGTAGCGTACTGGATGTTACAAGCAATAATATTGATATCGCAATAATGGATACTTCTGCTGCTTGTCACATGCCGGATGTCCTTGAGATGCCGTACCGCCCAAGAATTATAGGTGCCGGCAAAAAGGATGAAAAAGAATACACTTACAATCTTGGTGGCCCAACATGTTTGGCAGGAGATGTTATAGGGGAATACTCTTTTGACAAACCTTTAAAACCGGGAGATAAACTAGTGTTTGAGGATATGGCAATATATTCTATGGTGAAAAATAACACATTTAATGGTATGAATCTACCCTCTATTGCTATATGTCATATTAATGGAGAAATCCAAATTGTCAAACAGTTTGGATATAAAGATTTTTTCAGTAGATTGTCTTGAAAAATGATAAAGGCTGTGATATAATATAAATGTCTTCATGATTGAAGGCATCTATATGGAGGGTTACCGAAGTGGTCATAACGGGGCGGTCTTGAAAAACTGTTGACTGATATACCGCTTCAACTGCAAAAAGCCCTGATATTACAGGGTTCTAGTGATAGACTTACAACTAAATATTTTTGATGTTTGCCCACGATGTTTGCCCGATTTCCGAGAGGGGATTGGGCGGTGTCGGGGGTTCACATATACCCGGAGAGTTACCGAAGTGGTCATAACGGGGCGGTCTTGAAAACCGTTTGGGGGCAACCCCGCAAGGGTTCGAATCCCTTACTCTCCG
>WQVX01000079.1 GCA_009785615.1 Defluviitaleaceae bacterium
ATGTGTCAAATGTTAAGGGTAGGCCATAATATAATGCTACAGTAAAACCCGCCAAGTATATACTTGGCGGGTTTTTAACGTGCGTTTTAAAAATTAATTATCTTCATCTTCACCTTGGTCGTCGTCATCGTTGTCTTGATCGTTTTCGTTTACATATGCGTACTCATACTCATCATTGTCGTTGTCGTTGTAAGCATACTCATCATTGTCGTTATCGTTGTAAGCGTACTCATCATTGTCGTTGTCATTGTAAGCATACTCATCATTGTCGTTATCGTTGTAAGCATACTCATCATTGTCGTTGTCGTTGTAAGCATACTCATCATTGTCGTTATCGTTGTAAACATACTCATCATTGTCGTTGTCGGCATACTCATCATTATCGTTATCATTGTCGTTATCATTGTCGTTATCATTATCGTTGTCGTTATCATCCTCTTCAGAATCAGGAGGGGTATCCAACAAGATAAGAACAAGCCAGCCATTGCCCGGAATTGTGATATTGAAGTAACCATTTTCATCTAAAATGCCGTTTACGATTAAATATGTCAAACTATGCTGATTACGTGGATTTTCTAAGAACCAGAAAAGACCTGCAAGTCTTGTCAATTCTTCTTCGGTAAATCCTTTGTTAGACACATTTAATGATACAGTAGTTTCAACATTTTGGATTACTACATTATTAACGATAACGTTAACTTCTTGCACTACAGATACAAACTTTTGTCTCAATTCAACAACAGTTCCGGCACCTTTTGGTAATCTTCTGGCACCACGGAATTTGCGGTCTAATTCGCGCTCTTCTCTAACTTCGTTGATATTGATGGTAACGTTTGTACTGGAGTCTATATTCCAAGTTTTCATTTGGGTATAGTTTATAGTAACGTTAACATTGCGGGAAGGTTGTGTGATAACTAATTTACCACCGGATTGAATAAGAGTCTCAATGTTTCTACCCATTATGATAACGTTGTTTTGTCTTGGATTTAAGGAGATTTCTACTACCGGAGGTCTGTTTTCACGTTTTGCTTGGTTTATTACGTTGGTGATTATAACATTAGTAACAGAAACGTTAACAACTGTTATTCTGTTTATTATGTTGATGTTAACTGTAGTGGAAGATCCTCCAGATGGTCTGGATGGCTGATTATTGCTTGGGCCGGGACGGTTGTCTTGATTGCCCGGTGTAGCTACTTCCAAAATAGAGATGTCGCTTATGTCTTCAAACAGTTCATTTCCGTTTTTGTCTACAAGAACAACACGTAAAGACCATTCGCCGCCGCGTACATCATTAGATGCACCGCGAAGTTGCAAAGCAATCCTCTCAAAACGTCCATTGGAAATGTCTTTGCGCAAGATATAGCCGGTGCCGCCCGGGCCTTCCCAAACTTCATCATCTCTTAGCCATTCAAAGTACAATTTGTAGAAATTGGACTGAAGTGCTGCTTGAGTGAGGTTTGCACGAAGGTGGAAATTAACTGTAGAATTAGCATTTACAGTTTGTCTTTCAGGAAAAGTTTGACGATCAAATTCTACGCCGCCGGATGGAGTACAAACTTCTTCGTCGTCACATTCATCGTTGTCATTGTAATCGCATTCGCAATATTCTTCGTCACAATCTTCATTATTACCATTTTCATCATTGCCGTTTTCATCGTTGCCATTTTCACATTCGCAATCTTCTTCGTCGCAATCTTCATCGTTGTCGTTATCGTTGTCATTGTAATCACATTCGCAAACTTCTTCGTCGCAATCTTCGTCATTGCCATTGTCGTTGTCATTGTAATCACAGTCACAATATCCATCTTCACAATCTTCATCGTTGTCATTGTAATTGTAATCGCAGTCACAATATCCATCATCGCATGGATCTACCGGATCAGTTGGATCTACCGGGTCAACCGGATCTGTAGGATCAACAGGATCTGTAGGATCAGTTGGGTCTGTAGGATCTACCGGGTCAGTAGGATCAACAGGATCTACCGGGTCAACAGGATCTGTAGGATCAGTTGGGTCTACTGGATCTGTAGGATCTGGGTCAACAGGATCTGTAGGATCAGTTGGATCTACTGGGTCAGTTGGATCTGTAGGATCAACTGGGTCTGTAGGATCCGTTGGATCTACTGGGTCAGTTGGATCTGTAGGATCCGGGTCAACAGGATCTGTAGGATCAGTTGGGTCTGTAGGATCCGTTGGATCAGGGTCAACCGGATCTGTAGGATCCAGTGGATCATCATCCACAAATGGATCGATTGCAACTGCTTCGATGTCTTGTGCATAAAAAGCATTGCTCGGCACCATTGCCACTACTAGTGCTAACACCAGTAGCATAGCCAATTTCTTCTTCATGCATCTTCTCCTTTCTTGCATCCTTTGGAATTAAAAACTACCCCAATAGCAGGATGCGTTCCCTAGAAATTTTCTTGGTTACATAAGTATATCGGCAGGACTGAATAAGGAAATAACATGTAGACAATCCCTGTCATCAAACTGAAACAATTACTTTTTTCGTTTACTGCTTGTATTTGTTTTAATTTTGTTTGATTTAATCTTATTTGATTTAGAATTTTTGTTTTTATCTCGCGTTACAAGAGGCTTAATTAAACATTTTTTATCGAAGCCAATTAAATCATTTCTATTTGCTTTAATGAGAGCTTCTTTGACTAAACTATAATTTTTTGGTAAACGAAATTGTAATAAAGCCCTTTGCATAGCTTTTTCTTTTTGGCTTTTGGGTACATAAACTTTTTTCATTGTTTGTGGATCCATCTCAGTAAAATACATACAAGTTGATAATGTCCCGGGGGTTGGATAAAAGTCTTGCACTTGTTCAGGAGTATGATTTATTGTTTTTAAATAATGAGCAAGCTCTATAGCAGCGTTAAGATCGCTTCCGGGATGGCTGGATATTAAATAGGGAACTAAATATTGCTGTTTATTTATGCGAGCATTAAAATTTTGAAATTTTTCAGCAAATTTTTTGTACAAGTTAAAATTGGGTTTTCCCATTTTTTCTAAAACTTTATTTGATACATGTTCTGGAGCAACCTTTAACTGTCCGCTTATATGATGGGTGCATAATTCTTTAAAAAAAAGGTCTGACTTATCGCTAATAAGATAATCATATCTTATCCCGGAGCGTATAAAAACTTTTTTAATACCCGAAAGTTGCCGTAATTTTTTTAACAAACTTGAATAATCTGAATGGTCTATTTTTAAATTTTTGCAAGGGGTAGGAAATAAACATTGTCTATTCTTACAAGCACCATGGGTTAATTGCTTTTCACATGCGGGCATTCTAAAATTAGCTGTAGGGCCACCAACATCATGAATATATCCTTTAAATGTAACATCATGCGTAAAGTTTTCCGCTTCCGCTATTATGGATTTATGGCTTCTTGATTGCACAATGCGTCCTTGATGGAAGCTTAGGGCACAAAAATTACAGCCGCCAAAACAACCTCTATTGCTGATAATGCTAAATTTAACTTCATCTATGGCAGGTACACCACCATCTTTTTCATACATAGGATGATATGCGCGGGTAAAAGGTAACGAGTGGATTTTGTCAAACTCGCTTGTTGTAAGAGGAGGAGTCGGTACATTTTGTACTATATAAACATCATTGTAAAATTCAACTAAAATTTTAGCAGTTTTAAAATCGGTATTATTATATTGTATTAAAAAACTTTTTGCGTAATTTTTTTTCCCTTTTGGATCATAAGTTGGCAACATTATGTAATCCTTTAAATGGGAAATATCTTTTGTTCTATAAAGGGTACCCTTTACATTTTTGATGCTTTCCGCCGGGTTGCCGGCATCTAAGGCATTAGCTATTTCAATAATTTGCTTTTCGCCCATACCATAGACTAACAAATCCGCTGACGAATCTAAAAGTATGGAGCGTCTAAGTGCATTATCCCAATAATCGTAATGAGACATGCGCCTTAAACTGGCTTCTATCCCACCCAATATTATAGGTACTGTTTTATAAGCTTCACGAATTTTGTTGCTATATACAATAGTAGCACGGTTGGGGCGTTTACCACTTACCCCACCGGGAGAGTAGGCATCTTTTTTTCTTTTTTTTAATGCAACTGTATAATGGTTAACCATAGAATCAATATTGCCCCCGGTTACTAAAAATGCTAAGCGAGGACGACCAAATTTTGTGAAGTCCCCTATGGTTTTCCAATTAGGTTGAGGCAATATCGCTACGCTGTATCCGGCATTTACAAGAACTCTGCCAATTACACTTGCACCAAAAGAAGGATGATCTACGTAGGCATCACCTGTTACAAGTACAAAATCCACTTGACCATTTATTTCTTCTACTGTCATCGGTAAAAATTTCATAATCAACCTCGCGTCTAGTATTCACATTGCCTAAGTATAACAAATCTTCACGCATTCATAATATAAAACGCGCCCAACCGGTGACAAAATGAGACCGGTTGCGTGCATGGCTTTAACAGGAAAATTCCGTTTTAATCGCATTAATTGCTATGCCCATCATCAAATTTTTAATGAAAAAAATTTCTTTTCTACCACATTTTTTTGTATGCAAAAAGGCACGCAGGGATGTCAGTTTTTTGACTGAAATCACCCGCGTGCCCAATTATCACGCACTTTTTTTATTGCCGCGCAATCGCACGCCAGTCTAAATCACCTCTATCCAATGCTTGAAGCAAAGCTTCGGCAGTGGCTAAATTGCTGGCTACAGGAATATTGTGTACATCACATAATTGTAGCACAGAGTCTATATCCGGCTCGTATTGCTTTTTGTGCAGAGGATCTCTTAAAAAAATGACCAGATCAATGTCATTGTGGGCTATATGAGAACCTAGCTGCTGTTCTCCTCCCAAATGGCCTGCTAAATATTTGTTTACAGGTAAATTGACAGCCTGTTCTATTAGCTGGCCCGTTGTACCCGTTGCATATAGTTTGTGTTGGCTTAGTATATGTCGATATGCTACGCACAGGTTTTCCATTAATTTCTTTTTATTATCGTGAGCCAACAAGGCTACATTCATTAATATCACCTTTAGTCGTTAGATTCAAACATGGATCGAGTTCGGGAAAGCCCTACATTTAATACCAGACCTATAGCCGCCATATGCACCCACATAGAGGTTCCACCATATGACATAAAAGGAAATGGCATACCTGTATTAGGTAACAGGGCTGTTACTACACTTACATTTACAAAAGTTTCAAATATAAGTTTGCCTGCCACACCGGCAGCAATCAAGCGTCCCAGATTATCCGGTGCTCGATAAGCTATTAGCAAACATTTAACTATAATGATTCCAATTATAGCCAAAAGCACCATACTACCCACAAAACCAAATTGCTCTGCTGCTACAGCAAAAACAAAGTCATTGTGACCATGGATTACAAAAGTACTATTTTGCATAAATCCTCTACCATACAAACCGCCGCTGCCTATGGCAAATAAAGACCTTTCCATTTGTAACGAGGCATCAGAACCTGCTTCTAAATATAAAAAGGTTTGAATACGCTGCAATTGGCGTTCGTTAAGGATCTGAGAAATAATAATTGGATATTGGCGCAACATATCAAAATAAAATATAGTCATCATAGGTAATGCCAATAACATAGTTATTATAATAGTACGCAAGTATAGGCCACCAATAAATAAAATGGTTAATGAGATAGCAATCAGTACTGTTCCGGCGGATAATGAAGGCTGTATAATTACCATAATTATTGGAATGGTTGCTAAAACCAAATACAACGCCAGCCATATAAAACGATTTATATTCTCTCGCTTATCTATAAAAGTTGCTAAAGATATAATCAAGAAAACTTTAGCAAATTCTGATGGCTGAACACTTACATCAAAGCCTCCGGGAAATGGAATGCGGATCCAACGGGCAGTACCGGTTATATTGTCCGGCCCTATCAATAGCACTGCCGCCAGCAATGCTATACATATAACATAAATAGGAATGTAAAACCGCGCAATAAAACGATAATCCACAAACGCCATAATAAGCATTACTATTACACCGGTTATTACATGGAAACGCTGCTGGTCCGGCAAAGTTGCATAACGTGGTAAAAGTTCTGCAAAAGCCTGTATCATCATTACTCCAATAAAGGAAAGAACTATTACCAATATTGCCAGTATATAATCAAATTCCCGCAGCTCCCGTTTAATACTCATACTTTACCCGGTACTTTTCGCACACCTTTAATAGGGATATTAGCAAATAATACCGGCACACTGCTTTCTTCTGTATCTGTTTGAGCAATTTGTATCTCCATGTCTGTTTCGTCTATCTCCATGTAGTTAGATATTGCATTAATGATGTCTGTTTTAAGCATTTCTAATACATGCGGCGAACAGTTGGAGCGGTCGTGGATTAGCAACAACTTTAGCCGATCTCTAGCTATATCGCGCGGCTGTGGCTGCGATTTTATCAAACCCAAAAGATCCATATCAATACCTACCTTTACAGCTTAAATACTTTTTTAAGCTTTGACATGATGCCGTCATCAATGCTTAAATCCATTAAAGGTACTGTTTCTCCTAATAAACGTCGGGTTATATTACGAAATGCCTGTCCTGCCCTGGATTCTTGATCTGTTACACAAGGTTCGCCACGGTTTGTGGATATTACTATGCTTTCGTCATCCGGTACTACACCAAGTACGTCTATGGCCAATATTTCTGTTACGTCTTCCAACGCCATCATATCTCCACGTTTTACCATGTCAGGGCGTATTCTGTTTAAAATAAGGAGCGGGTTACGTACTTCTGCCGCTTCAAGAAGCCCAATAATACGGTCTGCATCTCTAACAGCAGATACTTCAGGTGTTGTTATAACAATTGCCTTATCTACGCCGGATATTGCATTTTTAAAGCCTTGCTCTATCCCGGCAGGGCAGTCGATTAACACATAATCAAATTCATCACGTAAAGCGTCGCACAGCTTTTGCATCTGCTCCGGATTAACAGCATCTTTTTCCTTAGTTTGAGCGGCCGGAAGCAAGCATAAGTTGTTATATCGTTTATCCTTAATTAATGCTTGTTTTAATCGGCAATTTCCATCTACTACGTCTACAATGTCGTATACTATTCTATTTTCAAGTCCCATTACTACGTCCAAGTTACGGAGACCAATATCTGCGTCTACTAAAACTACACGCTTGTCATGAACGGCTAACCCGGCCCCTAAATTTGCAGTAGTGGTGGTTTTGCCAACTCCCCCTTTTCCTGACGTTATCACATAAACTTCGCTCATATTTTTTTCCTCCTTGTTTAGCAGTTTGAAGAAGTATCAAACAGTTTTATGTATAACTTTGATTCACTAATGGTGCAACAAAAACTTGACCTTCTTGTATATAGGCACATGAAGGTGTTCTCTTTTTCTTGTCATTTGGTATATAGGTAATAATATTTGCTATACGTAATTGGGTTGGCCAAAAAACCAGGCCGGACACAAAACATTCCTCGTTGCCGGTACAACCTGCATGTACCATTCCTTTTAATGAGCCTAACACTATAATATTGCCTTCTGCTACAATTTCACTTCCCGGGTTTACATCTCCAAGCACTACAACAGATCCGCTGTAGCGTATTGATTGTCCGGATCTAAGCCCACCCTGATGATAGGATGTGTTATATATATTGTGCGGCAAATGAGCCGGGGAGGTGTCTGCTATAAAAGTTGGATTAGGCGGTTTAAATAAGCCTTGCTCTGCAACATAAGGGACATCCAGGCTGGTTTCTGTTGTTATAATTTTTAAAAGCTCTTGCTCTTCCTCTTCAGATAACTTCCTGCCTGTAAAAGACACATTAGATTTTGCGCCTTCAAAAAATTGTTTGGTTTCCACTACTCTGCGATGAAAATGTATCTTTAGGTCATCGAATGATATAGCGGGATCAAGAGAGATGGTTATTCCATCCCTCCGTCCTTTTAATATAACTGCATTATGATATACCAACTTTGCTTGCATGTTATCACCTCAAAGCTAGTTTTAATTGGCTACCGCATAATTGCATTTACTTGTTGTGGCCTTTCTATTTCAATTTCGGGCCTTAAAAATGCGTAAATAACATCCCGGGCTATATGCGTGGCAGATGCAGACAAAACCCTGGTTTGACCAAACGGAACAACAACGTAAACTGCAATTTGCGGATCTTCAAAAGGAGCATAACCGCCAAAGCTTGAATGGTCTAATCGGGTAGGGATTTGTTGAGCAGTTCCTGTTTTGCCTGCTACTCTGATAGGGAAGCCTCTAAAGTTATTAACGGCTGTGCCGTGGCCTTCTGTAGCTAGTATCATACCACGTTGTATTGCTTGTAATGTACTGTCAGCAAGTACCATTCCTGTATCATCCGGGGTTGGAGTGGTTTGCATAATTACATCTCCACGATAATTAGCAATACTGTCAACCAAATGTAAAGGTAATCTTTCTCCATTGTTAGCTATTTGAGCCATGTACCGTGCCATAACAGCAGCGGAGTAGTTGTTGTAAGATTGACCAATAGCTGTACGTACGGTATCCCCATCAAACCAATCAAAACGATCCCTTGGGGTAAACTCGTCACGGTTAAGGTGAATAAATTCTTTGAGCTGTGGAGATGACATAACATTAGGGGTTCTGGCACGGTTAATGGTATCCGAATGTTCTCCAATTTCAACGCCGGATCTTTGATTGAGTCCAAAAAACTCCATAAAACGATTTAGATACTCTATTCTGGAATGTTGACTGTTACCTAGCCTAAAAGCAGTTTCAAAAAAGAAATAGTTGCAGGAAATAGCAATAGCTTGTGCCACATTAATTGCACCATGGCCTGCACGAGACCAGCAATTTACAGGAGGACGACCGGCACGTGTAAATGTAACCCTGTCAAATATGGTGCTTGTTGGAGTAATAACCCCGGCTTCAAGCCCTGCTGCTGCTGTTATCATTTTAAATGTAGAACCCGGTGCTCTGGCTTCCATAAATGGACGGTTAATCATTGGATGAGTGGGATCTAATCCGTTAATCCGTTCATAATACTCTGCATCTATGCGGTTAGCAAGCCGATTGTTATCAAAAGAAGGGTAGGACACTGCGGCCAATACGCCCCCGGTTCGTACATCCACTACCACTACCGAGCCTGTGGCAGGGTCAATGTTAATCATCTGAGGCGTAAGCTCGCCTAAGCGCAACTTTTCTATTATGAAAGAGTTAACTGTAGAACGTCCTGCACGTACCCTTGCAGAAAAATCGTTATAGTCAGAAAGTATCCCCATATCCACCATAGCTGTAAGAATCATTGCAGGAGTAATACTTCCGGATCGTATCCCATATATTAATATTTGCCTAATTTGAGGACGTTCATCCCAACGGCCAACAGCTTCCGGAAATTGTTCTAAAATATACGAACGTAACGCATAAACAGCACCGTATTCATCTTCCGATTCCATAATCTCTCTTATAGGTATCCAGCCGCCTTGTACCAAATTGGTTAAGACCTGTTGATGCGGGATTGGCCTTTCACGAGAATCGCCACCGGGAGTGGTATTTTGTAATCTGCGGATGGCAATTTCTGTAAGGTAATCTTTTAGAATATAATATGTTCTCCTCTGCATATCAATGTCTATAGTGAGGAAAATATCATTTCCGGGTATAGATTGCGTTACTTGATGCATAGTGCCTACCCGACGGCCTGTAGCCGGGTGAATTTCTACCAACTGAGAGCCTTGCTGACCCCTCATTAGGGTTTCTTGCGATCGCTCAAGCCCTGTTTTGCCAATCATGTCATCGTCGCCGTAGCCTTGATCCGGGAAGGCCGCAAGGTCATCTACATTAACCCGACCGGTGTAGCCTAATATATGTGCAAAATAAATTCCCTGAGGATATTCCCGCAAGGTCATAATTTCTATCCCGACCCCGGTAAAAAATGTATTACGTTCTTCTATAGCAGCTACTGTTGCAAAAGATACATCTGTAGCTATTACAAAAATTTCCGGCCTAAATCGTCGTAAAAATATTTGGCTTCTAAAATTTAATATTCGCCTAACATCTTCATTGGAAAGATCAGGATCTATTCCAAACCATTCTCTTAGATACAAAAAAGATTCTACAGCCGTAGCATCTCGCGGATTTGGTACAGCCATATCATCTTTCCAACGGAATTCCCTGTTTTGGCGATTCTCCGGCGTAGAGCCGCCCAAGGTAAATTCATATGGCCACTCTGTTGTCATAGGAAAATCTATGACAAAATCCTCGTTATTTCTTTCAAAAATCCTTGTCAACTCAAGAAGGGCATCATTAGAAATTCCAATAGTAGAGTCCATTGTTACTATATAGGCAGTATTGTTGATAGTTAAAGGCCGTCCAAAACGATCGTAAAGATTACCGCGTGGAGCAGGGATCGAAAGCTCTACCGTGGTCGTGGGGGGCGGTGCAATACGAAAAGTATCTGATATTATGATTTGCAGATAAAATAATTCTGCAACTAATACATAAAATAAGATTACTGTTAAAATCAATAGCCATATAATACGATTAGTTAAAAGTCTTAAAGCCATTTTACCGGTATCTTCTACAAGCTCACGCAACTGATCTCACTCCTTAAATAGATTGCGTCGGTCATCTTCAAAATTTTCAATTTTACTGTTTATTACAAACATTAGGCTATATAGAGGTATGGCTACAGAAACAGTATAAATTGTAGTAGGCAGTATAATGGTTCTAAAGTAAAACCAGAAATTCCAACCGCCGCCTAACAGAAAATTTAAAACAAAAAATAGCACTTGATAAAAAATTGAAGCCACTATCACTATCCCAAATGGCAAAAAAAAGTTATCTTTAAAATAATCTTTAAAAGGCTTACCGGCCAAATAGCCGGTTAACATGCCTAACATTGCATATAAACCTATTACATGGCCACCAAATAAATCATGAATAAGGCCAGAAAAAAAACCAAATATTGCACCTTCTACATCACCACGTAAAATACCATAGCTAATAATAAAGATAAGAGCAGTGTCCGGGTTAACACCTAAAATAGATACTCTTACTAATATTGTGGATTGCAATACATAATTGAATAGGATCAAAACAGCCATACAGCCAACACGCATCATAACATAAACTTCTTCCTAAACCTTTAATTCGTATATCCATAGAACTCTTAGAGCCTGTTTAATAAAGATCTTCTGCATCCTGATCTTCCGGGCTAAATAATTGATTAACTACCAAAACATGCTCAAGCCTCCGCACATTAGCGGATGGCCTAATAATGGCATATTGGGCTAACCCATCCGGGGTTGGGCGCACCTCCACTACAGTACCTACACTGATTCCGGGAGGAAAAAGACTAAACGTAGATGTTACAATTTCGTCATTTATCATTATTTGAGCTGTGGTGCTTATGTACTCCATGCGCACCAATCCTGCCTGCATCAGGGTGCTGTCGCCCATTACAACGCCTGTATCTTCTGTACGTACACTTTGTACTGCAACGGCAAAGCTATCATCTATCAAAGATGTAATTGTTGAAGAGTTGGGTGTTACCTGATGAATAACTCCTACAAGCCCACCGTCACCAAGGACTGCCATGTTGCGGGCAAAACCATCATTGCTACCTCGATCTATGGTAAATCTGTTGTTCCAAGCGGAAGGGTTGTGCCCTATGATAGTTGCGCCTACAATAGGCAATTCGGAATAGCGTCTGCGAATATATAAAAGTTCTGTAAGCCGCAGGTATTCTTCACCGGCCAATTGCAATCGTTGATTTTCTATCTGAAGCCAACCAATTTCATCACGCAACCGAGCATTTTCCTGTTGGAGATAGCTCATTTCCCACAAAAGAGATACTCTGGATGTTACCCAGTTGGTAGCCGCAGTAGCACCACTTTGCAAAGGAACAACTACATATCCCAAAGAACGGGCAATTACAGTGGGCCTAAAATCCGGGTTAAAAGTTATGATCATGGCAACAATGCAAATGCCCATTCCAATAAGCAAAAAGATACGTTTATATCTGTGGATAAATGTCATATAAAATCACACCTTTAGTGTTTTAGAAGTAGTCAGTACATTTTTAAGATGTTTTAAATGTTGCAGCACCATGCCTGTACCATTGACTACACAGTACAATGGATTATCCGCTATTTTTACGGAAATGCCGGTTTCTTTTACTACCAGTTCGTCCAAGCCTTTTAGTAGTGCGCCTCCTCCTGTCAAAACAATACCATATTCAATTATATCTGCTGAAAGCTCCGGAGGAGTTTTTTCTAAAGTAAATTTTACTGCATCTACTATGGCAGACACAGGCTCTGCAATGGCTTGCGCTGCTTCGCCCATATTTATTGTAAAATTGCGGGGAAGTCCTGTTATCACATCACGTCCTCTAATCTCCCTTTCTTCCTTAAAATCAGTATTGCATATACAACCAATGGATTTTTTTAATTCTTCTGCGGTACGCTCTCCTATGGCTACACCATGCTCTCTTTTTACATAAGTTATTACAGCTTCATCCAATTCTTCACCAGCCATATCAAGAGATCTGCTTGTAACTATGCCCGCAAGAGATAATACAGCAACCTCACTTGTGCCGCCACCTATATCAACTACCATACTGCCTGTAGCTCTTTCAATGGGAAGCCCGGCTCCAATAGCTGCTGCCATGGATTCTTCTATAAGGTAAACATAGCCCACGCCGGCTCCGGAAGTTTGAGTTGCTTCCAGTACTGCACGTTTTTCTACATCAGTAACACCTGTAGGAACACAAATCAAAACCCGTGGACGTGTAACGATACGAGCCTTGCTTTTAACCTTGTTTATAAAATATTTAAGCATGATACGTGTAGCCTCATAGTCAGCAATAACCCCATCTTTTAAAGGACGCATAGCAATAATATGACCGGGGGTGCGGCCAATCATCCCTTGAGCATCTTCCCCTACAGCAAGTACTTCGTTAGAATTCATATCTATAGCTACTACAGAAGGTTCATCCAGTACAATGCCTTTTCCTTTTACATAAATCACTGTATTGGCAGTGCCTAAGTCTATACCCAGATCATTGGAAAACATGTAAATACTCCTTAATAAGATACCTAGCTATTACAGGAACTGTTTACAGTATTTCCAACTGCACCATTTTTTAACAATATTATACCAAATACAATGAAATAATCATACACTTTTTTCACTAGAAATAAAAGGGTGAATTGTTCACAGTACAAAAAAAACTATTGCACAATCATGCAATAGGCTTAATAGTAGATTCTATGTCGAATTTCATCTTAACTTCCAGTTTTTGAATATATTCCAATTCCATTATTCTTTGACCTTTGTTTGGAAGTCTTACAAGAGCTTTTTTAACAATTTGCAACAATTTTGTACCTTTTTTCTGATTTCCTGTTACAAAAAATTCATACGCTGCCCATACCCTCATAAACTCAATTTGCCCGGATTTGAGAAACTTCTGTAATTTCTTGTCGGTGTATATTTTTTGAGCCTTGCCATAATTAGGCTTGTATATGGTGTAGTAATACAACATATTTGCTTTAATTTGAAGGCGATAGAGTGAAGGTAATTTGTTAGCATAGCGTAGTTTATATAAGCATTGAGCAAATTCATCATACTTGCCTAAATCTTCTAAGCGACCGGACTCAAGCAAAGTTAAAGCAGCAATCATAAGATTGTTAAAATCAACATTTTCTTCTAAAAAAAATAATTTTTCATCAATGTCACGATATCGCTTTCCATCCATTAATTCACTATTAATATAGAAAATCATGTGCATTCCACGAGCAGCGTTTTTTGACTTTAAGGCATGTAATAAATTTATACCATCATTGGTTAAAGCTCGTACCGGGATTGCATTAACTAATGCAAGTAATAAATTAATGCTAAAACCAATTATAAAAAATGTCGCTAACGAACTTCCGGCGGGGGCAATAAGGAGCAACAAAAATAAAATTAAACTTAGAAAGGCATTAAATATTATCCCACCTAGATTGTATAATACAAACTTGTACTCTTTTGAATTCTTAGCAGGAGCCATCAGGCATTGACCGGGAAAAATGCTTGGCGATAAGGTAAACTTTATTCGATCATCTTCTTTAAATAAGATGAAAGGGCTTATCCTAAAAGAGCTGAAACGGTATCCGGTATAAAGGCCAAAAACTAAATGCCCAAGTTCATGAAAAATTATACCAATAAAGTAAAATACTAATATTGATACAATAAATGCAAGTACTGACATACTGCTAAAAAAATTATATAAAAAGCTTAGATGTTGGCTTTCAACGCCCATCAAAACCAGGAAAACCCCGGATATAATACCTAGTACAATTCCAATTATAAGACTGATTAATAGTTTAAGCATGGTAATGATTCTCTTTTCATTCTTACTTGAACCGGCGAAAAATCGCCATCGCCAATCCAGCATCTCAAGAGTTGAATGCAGCTTCTTAGTTTATCATACTTTTATCTACTCCGCCGCAGCAAAAAAGATACCCTGCTTTTATTGGCAAGGTATCTTTTTTCAATTAAGTTTTTTCAACTAAGAGCAACGTTTCTTAGCTATAAGCAATTATATTCAATTTTTAGGGTGCTATCCCATTATATATTGGAATAGCGAGGTCTCACGTC
>WQVX01000080.1 GCA_009785615.1 Defluviitaleaceae bacterium
CCGGCTATGGTGTGTTTTTCCATTTCTGCACGTTCCTCGTCTGTAAGTTTGCCCGGCTTGCGCAATATACTGCTATCTACCTTTATTTTGCCTACATCGTGCAGTTGCGACGACTGTAATATAAGCTCTACATTCATGTTAGACAGTAAATTATGTTTAAAACCGCTTTTTTGCAAACCCTCTATTAAAATTCGCAAATAAGCTTGAGTTCTTAAAATGTGGCTACCTGTAGTATCGTCGTGATAATCAACCATTTCTGATATTGTTTGTACGATAGCATTTTGAAGCTCTACTACTGCCAGGGTCTTTTCGTCAACCATTTCTTGAAGATTGGTGTTAAACCTAACAAGCTCTTGCTTTTGCTCCAACAATTGCAGATGAATTTCAATCCTCTTTAACAAAAGAGCAGCAGAAAAAGGTTTTGTAATATAGTCGATAGCACCAAGAGCCAAGCCTTTTAACTCGTTTTCATTGTTATTCTTTGCAGTCAGAAAAATAACAGGAATTTCGCTTAAAGCATCAATTTTTTTTATGCGTGATATAGTCTCATATCCGTTCATTTCCGGCATGTCTATATCCAAAAGAATCAAACTGGGAAGATTAGCTGCATCTACTGAGGATAAGAGCATTTTTAATAGACGGGTACCGGAATTTAAGGTTATAACATTGTATAACTCGCCTAAGACACTACTGCCTAATTTTAAGTTTGCTATATCATCATCTACTAAAAAAATAGTTTTCATGATACTTCCCCCTGCACTAAAGATAAAATCTTGTTTGCTTCATTTTCCCATGCTTTACTCACTTAAAATATCCCTTAATATACTTATGGTTTTTAGTGCTGTCACAAAATCAAATCCCTCAATTTGTCTGATTAATATAGCAGCTTCCGGGATTTCTCGTAATCCATCAAGTAAATCCAGGCTATCAGGGTTATGAGCTTCCAACAAAGGATCAAGCTTATCTAACAATGCTATAGCTGTAGTTTTGTCAAAATCGTTATTATTGGAAAACGTCGTACTTTTAGGGGTGTTGACGGCAATATTATCAAGCACTTGCATCAATTCATTTTCTAAAGCACTTAACTGTTCATTTGATGGTATTTTGCCGGACTCCAACAACTGTTCCACGTTATCTGCAATTTGTTCCAATGCATTTTCATCCATTAGCCCGGCTAATCCTTTAAGAGTGTGGGTTAACAAATGGGCATTTTCAATATTACCTGCGTTTAATGCTTGGCTTATGTTTGAAAAAGTGTTTTTTTGCCCCAAAACAAAATTCATTCGTAGCCTTTCCATTACATCAGGTCTGTTTCTAAAACTCTCAATGCCTTCATTGGATGGTCGTTCTTTTGATGCATGTGATAAGGCGGCCGCTTCAATTACTTCGGGAGATTGTTTATCCCTTATATGCTTAATTAAAATTGTGTTTAAGTGTTTAGTTTGGATGGGTTTTGAGATAAAGCCATCAAAGCCTTCTCTTATAAGTGCTTCCGCCTGCCCAATCAAAGCATTAGCTGTAAGTGCTGCAATAGGCCGCATATAACCCATATCCCGCATGATACGCATAGTTTCTGTGCCATTTATGCCTGGCATCATCTGATCCATAAATATAATGTCATACATTTTACCCTGCTTGATTTTTTCAATTGCCTCGTGCCCATTTTCACAGGTTTCAATGTTAAGGTCATAAAATGCAAGCAGACCTTGGGCTACGTATAAATTGGCTTCAACATCGTCAACAACAAGCACACTTCCATAGGGCATTGGCTCCGGCGTAAAATCGAATCTTTTTGCGGCGGTGTGCGTACTTACTTCAAACTGTTGTAATTGCAACACTGTCTTTTCACCTAAAATTTCAAGGCCGGATACCCCTTGAGGTATGTGTACTATAACCGATGTGCCTTTACCTACTTCACTTTCAATTTCAATTTGGGCATTCATCATTTGTGCTAGTCTATAGACGATAGGCATACCCAGACCGGTGCCGATTATATGACGGTTTTCACGTTCATGGAAGCGTGTATATTCATTATATAATGCATCCAATTGCGGCTTGGTCATTCCCATACCCGTATCACTAATGGTTGCAATAAGTGTCACATGATTTTCCTCATTTTTCAGGTGTCGTAAAGACAATTCCACCGTACCGGATTCCGTATATTTGAATGCATTTGACATTATATTATTTAGAATCTGTCCAATGCGAAGGGAATCGCCTATAAGGAAAGCCGGCAACTCTGCATTCACATTCATACGAAACTCAATGTTTTTGCTGCCTACATACGCAAGATGCATATGTGCAACGTCGCTAATCATACTTGCCACATCATATTCTTCGCATAATAAAATCATTTTGCCGGCCTCAATTTTGGACAGGTCAAGTATGTCATTTATAATGCCAAGCAATATGTTGGATGAGTTGTGTATTTTGGCAAATGATTCCTCTATGATAGGAGGCAGGTCAGGGTTTTGTAATTGAATTTCTGATATACCCATGACTGCTGTAATGGGTGTGCGGATTTCGTGACTCATACGCGCCAAAAAATCAGATTTGGCCTGCGATGCTTTGCGTAGTTCGTCCTCAATTTTTTTGCGATTGGTAATATCTCGCGAAATACCTAATAATCCGACTATTGTATTATTAACAATGATTGGCGTTTTCATTGTTTCAAACATGCGCAAGCTGCCGTCTGCTGCCGGAACTAATTCTTCAGAACGGTCGATTTTCTTTTGTGATAACACTTCTATGTCACGATTACGCCAATCTGTCGCTAGTTCAATCGGTACATCAAGAGCAATCATATCATCAAGGCCAACGATTTTTTTCCTGTCTCGGCCAAAAAGCACTTCAAAAGATTTATTAAGTCGGGTATATTTTAAATCCAGATCCTTACAGAAAAGTATGTCCGGTATAGCCTCTAATAATGTTTCCAGCATGGTACTTTCCATTTCCAAGGAAGATGTACGCTCAGCTACCAATGTATTAAGGCGTCGGTTTTCGCTTCGGTTTCTATTAAACAGATGAAGAACAAGAAGCAAAACAAGAACGAGTAATACCGATGCACCAATAAGAAACGGACGCTGTGCTTGCAATATCCGTACAGAATAATCGAAAGTTCTGCTCATCCATTCGTCTGATATAACATCAGTATCAATTACGGTAAGGGATTTGTTGATAATGGAGTGCAAAAGAGGCATAGAACCACAAACGGCAAGATGTATGTCATAAGGTTCGTCAAAAAAAATATTTGCTCTAAATCCAATATTTTCGCGAAAATTGATTAATCTAAGTAGTCCTGCTTGACTTGAGAAAGCCAGATCCACTTCACCATTTTCAAGAGCCGCCAAAACATAGTCCAAATGCGTATAGCGCACAATATTTGTATGGTGCGGAAACCAGCCTGTAAAAAGCCTATCATAAGCACTGCCTCCAATAAGGGCAACGCTTGCGTACATTACTTCGTTAACGCCAATGTTTGGAAAGTCTGCGCTTGATAAAAGCGCGTAACGATCACTGAAAATGGGTGTTGACCACAGAAAATCTTGAGTTATTCTGGGTATGATACCGGGACGAATAACGCCCGCGATAAGATGGGCTTGACCATCATAAATCATTTCCAATGCATCAGGTAAAAGCTCCGGGTGCTGAGTGATAATATTAAAAGACAAGCCGGTCGTGAGTTCCACTTCTTTCAAAATATCAAAGGCCAGACCCTGAAATGCCCGTTCAAATTCATTGTAAAAACTTATTGGATATCCAAAGCTGTGGGTTACTATGTTAATAACGGGGTTGTTTGCTATAAATTCCTTTTCATAATCGCAAAGTAGCATAGCCACTCTATGCTGTCTGGAATCTGCCATGCCCCGGGCATATAATTCGCCAAGAAAAGAAGTAGCATTGTTTTCTAAAGCTTTTTGCACAACATCTACAATTGGCGTTAAGGCCGGATTTTGAGACGCAAAAGACCCGGAAGTAAAAACAAGAGGAGAGAGGGTTTCAGTAACAATGCTGGGGGAGAGTAGGAATGGAGCCAGCGTTCCATCACCAATAAAGCCATCAACCTCGTTGTTTAATACGAGTTCTGCGGCCTCCATTTGAGTACCGGCATTTACAACCTCAAAATCTCCGAAGAAGCCGGAATCCGCCAACACTTCCGGAAGAGCTGTAGCCTTGTAGAAAGCAAAGCGTAGCGGGCGTTCTTCCATGATCTCTTTTAGAGACTCGGTTTCCGGCGCACGTACAAGTGTAAGGGCGCGTTTAGAAATGGAGTCAGTCATAGCATATATTTGGCTACGCTCCTCTGTGCGAGCTAGTAACCCGGTAAAATGAATGTCTCCGCTTTCCAAACCATCTATCAGATCTACCCATTCAAAAATTGCAGGAACAAATGGAATGCCAAACAATTCTGTAAGCCAGTCGCATAACCTTGCGGAAAACCCGGCAATTTCACCATCTATTGTATAGAATGCCTCATCATTATGAAGCATCCCAAATATGAAATAGTTATGCTCAAGCCTTAGTTGTTCAATTGCTTGAATCTCCTCCAACGTTACACCGGGAATATCCGTAAAGCAGGTGAAAACGTTGCGCTCTTGTGTACTACTGCCTCCAAAGACTCCACAAGCCGCAAATGCAAATATCAATACTGCTACTAATGCTATATAAATGGCTTGTTTGACAATCTTCATCAAAATATCACCGTCGCTTTACTTATACAATGTCAAGAAATAAAGTTTTATTGCCTTATTCTTGATAATTAAGCTATCTTTTTCTTAATTTAAAGGATGCTACCATGCTACTCATCATTTCGGACTGACTGCTAACTTCTTCGGTAGCAAGGGCATTTTGGGTAACTATGTTGGAGGTTTGTTGAATCATGCTGTTCATTTCAATGATGCTATGCTCCATAGTCTTGATAGCATGGGCTTGTTCGGCAGAAGAAATATTGATTTGCCCAATAGTCTGGTCGATATTTGCTATTACCTCCACAATTTTGTTGAGTGAGTTGGCCGTACTTTCAGCTATTTGAACGCCGTTGTCTACTTTTTGTATTGAATCTTCAATCAAAACGGTTGATTCACGAACTGCTGTAGCTGAACGGGATGCTAAGTTGCGCACTTCTTCTGCTACTACTGAAAATCCTCGACCATGCTCACCGGCTCGCGCCGCCTCCACAGAGGCATTAAGAGCCAGCAAATTAGTTTGAAAAGCAATATCCTCTATTGTTTTGATAATACCGGCAATAGTTTTTGAACTGCTACGAATTTCTTCTATGGCAACAAGCATATCCGTCATTTGAGAGTTGGATTGATTCGCGCTTTCTTGGGCAAATGTCGACAGGCCGGCAGCTTCTTCAACTGTAGTCATGTTTTGGTTAACCTGTGTGGTGACACGGTGCGCGGATTGGCTGATGTTATCCATTGCTACTATTTGGTCAGCTACAGTAGCCGCCGCTTCTTGCGATGAAATTGCAATGATATTGGCACCCTCCGTAACTTGCTCTGATGCACTCAACAACTCAGAAAAAACTATGTTCATATCATTTAAGATGATGTTAACGGAATCTTTAATAACCGTAAAGTCTCCAATATATTGACGTGTTATTTCCATATCTAAATCCTTTTGGCTCATTCCACCTAAAGTGGTAGTCAATTCGTCAATATAGTCTTTGATGAAATCTACGCTCTTTTGAAGCATCTCTTCTACAGCCTTGTATTCCATAGCAATAGATTTAGTATCTTCGTCAAATTCGCTGTGTGGGATGGATAGGGTCAGAATACCTTGTTCAATCTCAGCAATAATACCGGTTAATTTTTTGGATTGAATCCTACGATAATTAGTAAGTTTTGCTTCGTGGCGGAAACTGTTACGTATATCTGTAAAGTCAGTTAGGAAAATTACTGCTCCTATTACTTCTTTATGCTTATTTGTGAGAGGGAGGAAATGCGCGTCCATGTCATAAATGCTTTCAGAGTCAAGTGGAAGCTGCAAAGATTCGCTCATGGTAGATTCCCCGGTTTGTAGGCACTTTAGCAGGGATTGGTCTTGGGTAATGTCATAGTTTAACAATTTATTTATATGCTCGCCCATTACATCCTTGGTCATTTTACGAGTTAGCTTATTAGCAGTATTATTGAGAAATTTTATGCGATATCCCCTATCAATTACAATAATCGGCTCATTAATATATTCAATATAATCTTTCAATTCTTTGATAATGAAGTTTACATCTTCCATTATTTGTTTGAATATACCACTCATAGTATTGTTCTTCATTTGATAAGTGAGATTACCTTCCCGTATTTCATGTTCTGCTTTCGTAAAGCCGTTATTTAATGAATTAAGGCTGTTTACAATCTCCAAAAAGGCTTGAGATACCTGTCCTATCTCGTCATTTCTTTCAACTTTAAAGTTTACTGCTGTATTGCCCTTTGCTACTTCTTGGGCGTTGAATGTTAGAGTTTGCAGAGGTTTGAGAGCTTTGCTGATAATTAAATAAATTAGAATGGAAGCAGTAATCACACCTATAATTGTTGGCAAAAGTGTAATAATAGTTCGTGCAACCACATTGGGTAGGCTTCTTTCGTCAACAAAACTGATAATCATCCCGTCTGTACTCTCGTCAAAAAGAACATATGCTTGAACATCCATCCCTGATATAAGAGAGGTATATGAAAATACCTCTTCTTTAGGGATTTCTCTATGGGTTTGCATGATGCCGATTTCACTTATGTTGTGCCCTAAATAGTTAGGGTGGCTGGAAAAATAAATTGAACCTGCTCTATCAGCAAGAAGGACAAAATTATCATATTCGGTAGAAATATCTTGATCAAGAAATACATTTAACCCCTGTGAGTTAACGGGGACAATAACCATACCCAAAAATGTAGCACCATCCATGATTGGATATGTATACCACTTTTGAGGAAGCCCTGTCACTGTACTAATAGTCATGTCTGAAATATGCGCATTGCCTTGCCTTGCTTGGCGAATATTTTCTTGGTTTGGATGGTCGCTGATATTTACAAGTACTGTAGGGATTGCAGATGCAACAATATTTAAATCCGCATCAGCAATTAAGATAGATGCATACAATCTAACATCGTCATACCAAAAATCAAAGCCCAAATGCATTGCAGCAAGAGTGTCATTAGTTTCTTCACGAGTACCAACACCAACTACAATATCTTGTACTTGTGGAAGTCTGCTAACCCCTCTTAGCAAGGCCATAGTAAGATCTTCTATAGGATCCAGGGCAGTGTACATTATATAAGCACGGCTCATAAGCTGGTCATTTATAGCATTTCTCAAATCAGCCCTAATCTGATTTGAACGCACTGCTGTCACCATTGTCGTAGCGAGAATCAATGTTACGACAAGAACAATACCTACACGAGTTTTTAATTTCATATCTCTAAACATAATCTGCTAGATCTCCTTATAGATTAATAATGTGCTATACAGTCATATTACTTAAAGTTTCCGCATAACCGGCTAATTCTTGGGAAGCTGCTGCCAGTTCTTCAATTGTAGCAGAACTTGATTGTGCTACATTAGCAATTTGACCAAGCCCATCACTTAATTGGCTTACCAAGGCCGATTGTTCATTGGAAGCAGAGGCTATCTGCTGTATTAATTGAGACACTTTTTCAAAATCTACAACAAGCGCGTTTAAAGATTTTGCAGTACTTTCTGCGGTTTTTGTTCCATCTTCCACTTTAGCAAGAGAATCCAAAATTAATTCGCTGGTTGTTTTTGCTGCTTCGGAAGAACGAGCCGCCAAGTTTCTTACTTCTTCCGCTACAACTCCAAAGCCTTTGCCATGATCGCCTGCTCTGGCGGCTTCTACTGAGGCATTAAGGGCAAGTAAGTTTGTTTGGAAAGCTATATCTTCAATTGTTTTAATGATTTTTGATATGTTGTTAGATGCATCTTTTATGCCATTCATAGAAGTTAGCATATGCTTCATATCATCATTACCTTTAAGCGCGTTTTGTCTGGCTTTATTGGACAAGTCATTAGCATTTGCAGAATTTTCAGCAGTTGCCTTAACTTTTGTACTGATGATCCCCAAATTGTCGTTGGCCTCTTGAATTTGAGCGTTTTGTTCGGTAAAGCCGCTTGCCAACTCTTGGTTATTATCTGCAAAATATCTGGCATCCATTGTCAATTTACTGCTGGTTTTACGAAGATTGTTGACCATATTATTTGCTGTATCAGTAACCTTTTTGGAGAGTTCATTCATTTCTGTAATATCTTGAACAAGCTCCACATAACCGATTGCTTGGCCACTTGAATCTTTTATTTCTGCAACATCTACAGTAAAATCCATACCTGCTTGGCTAAACAAGGTACTTGCTTTGCCACGCTTATATTGGGCTATGCCGCAATTTTCTGAATTACAAATATTTGCACCCCAATTACTACAATGCTTGCCTAATATTTGGTCACGTTCAACATTTAAAGCTGTTTCTGTTGCTTTATTTATAAATGTCCAATTCATGTCTGTATCAGTAACAGAAATGGGGAAAGGAACAGAATCCAATATTGATTTATACCAATGTGTTTCACTTTCTTGACGCATACTTGATTCTTCCAAATGTTTTTGGGTATTGACCATTTCGCTAATATCATATGCAAGATTCATAAATGAAACTATTTTACCACTGTTATCTTTAATTGGGAGCATGGAGTGACTGGAATGAGCAAAACCACCATCCGGCAGAGGCATCTCTACTAAATAGTGTATCGGCATCCCTGTTGTTGCGGCTTGTTTAAGCTTTCCTTCAAGAAAGTGACCTTGTTCAGAGGGAATAACTTCAGTGATAGTCTTACCGAACATAAGGCTGGGATCAAAGCCACGTTCTACATTATAGGCATTTATGAAAGTGAAACGAAACTCGGTATCAAAAATAACAACGCCACATTTCATAGAATCTAAATATTTTGAAACACTATCTGCTAAGCTTTCAACACCATCAAGGATTTTTTGAAAATCGCCCTGTACCACAAATTTATTTCTGCTTTCAAGTAGATATCCCGCGCTAATATCCCGGCTTCTTTTTTGAACTGCGTTAACCATAGTGGTAATCTCATGCTGCATGTTGCTGAAAGATTTAGCTAGTTCACCAATTTCATCTTTTTGATTATAAGTTCTTGTATTAACGTTCAGATTACCTTTTGAAAGCTCCATAAGGTCGCTTGAGATTTGCTTAATTGGGTTAACAATCATTCTACGGTTTAGCCAGTTACTGATAATAAGTGCTGCAACTGCAATTATGATGGCAACAATAACTGCAAGCATCATCATCGACAGTTCGACTTCTCTGACAAAAGAAAGATTTTGCCCCATGAACATAATCCCAACAATGCCGCCATCAGCATTCATTATAGGTTCGTAATAAGTGAGAAAAGGCTGTCCAAGTATTGATTTTTCAGCAAAAACAAACTCTCTGTGTGCCAATGCTCTATATCCGGGTAGAATATCAACTTGTGAGCCAACTGCATACGGACTATTTGCCCCAAGTGTAGTGATAATACTTGTGTCATGCGCAAAAACTGTAATTTCTGAACCTGTTATGGATCTAAGGTTATTCACAAAATTTTCTGAGGCCATGTCGTACCCTACAATAACAGAACCAAGTACTCTTCCATCAAATCCAATTATTGGCACACCGGAAACAATACTTAAAGTGCTTTCACCATAATAATCAATATCGGATGTAGGAATATTGTTAAGGGCAAATGCCACAACAGGGCGATGCGAGACGGAATCACCTGCAACATCGCTATGGTGGCGCACAATAACTCTTCCGAAGCTATCAGTAACGACAACTATTTGTGCCGTATGATGCTCCATTGTTGCGTTAATTTGATTTCGCAATGCAACGATGTTATTTGTTTGTACGCCTGCAATAATAGCTGTGTTATTGGCAAATTGAGTTGCAGCCATCAATGTACTTTCTTCTATTTGTGCCCTTGCTGTCGCAATATTATATACTGCTGACTCCATGTGCTGACGACTCATTTGAAAGCTCATTTGTCGAGAATTATTTAGCATTAAAATTATAAATGCAACAGCCATCAGGAGGATGGTTGCTAAGGAAATCAAAAACAACTTAGCGTTAATTGTGCGTAGTTTCATAACCAACATCTACTCCTTTAGATAAGAGACATGCCCACCTGTCTGTTGAACATGCCTAATGTATTGGTTCTTTAGTCCACATATCTTTCTACAATAGAAAGTAACTCTGCTCCCCGGGGCAATTGTGCAAATTCATCATAAATTACTTGCATTGTTGTTCTAAAGTTTTGCCTTGCTGTATCACTTAAATAGTTAATGGCTATATCGGTGGTATGCAGAAATTCTAAATGATCCTCTGCGGTTTCTTCAATAAGTTGCCATTGAAGAGGTTGTATTTCTGCAAACGCTTGGTGCAAAATCAAACGCAAATCTGCGGGCAATTGGTTATATACCTCAGCGGACATAACAATTGGGTATGCAGTAAAGCCATGATTACTTATGGTTATATAGTTTTGCACTTGATAGATATTTGAGGCAACGATAGTGGCAAGAGGGTTTTCTTGTCCATCTGCCAAACCGGCTTCAAACGCAGCAGGCAACTCTCCAAATGGTATTGAAATACCACCGGCGTTAATTGCTTGGAACTGGGCAACAAGAAAATGACTTTGGCTAACTCTCATCAGCAAACCATCTAAATCTTGAACAGAATGAATTGGACGGACGTTGTTTGTTAAATCTTTAAATCCGGACGTTAAATAACCAAAGCTTATGAGACCTTGTTCAGCCATAGCTTCTGCAAGAAAGTCGCCAAGTGTGCCTTCTAAGGCATTATGTGCTTGTTCCATTGTAAAGAAAAGATATGGTAAATCAAATAATGCAAGCTCAGGAACTATATGCGTCATATTAGGAGAAAACAATGACGTGAGGTCAATAGTGCCTTGCATAATTTGAGCCATTACTTCGGCATCATTGCCTAACTGTGATCCGGGGAAAACATTAATTACAAGCCGTCCACCGGAGCGTTGTTCAACCAACTGAGCAAATCTTTCAATCATATATCCGCGAGGATGACCTGTGTTAGTATTATGTGAGAATGAAAGGGTTATAACATCTGCGTCAGGCGTGGTGGTGTCGATAACTCCGGGTGTTGTTCCTCCGGCAGGAGGTGTGGCCGGTGGAGAAACTTCAGGTACCGGTTGCCGAGGTGGTGGAGGCGGTATTTGACCTGTTGTGATATTGGAACCTCCAATACACGCAGTTAACAACAAGATAGCAATTAATGGCACAGATATTACTTTAAATAGTTTTTTCATCTTTAATTTTCAACTCCTAATAACCTGTATATTTTCATTTCTATCTTTTCCCTATCTTAAATCTTTCTACCAACGACATTAGCATATTAGCTTGACTTGATAGCTCCTCGCTAACAGAAGCATTGTTTTGTACAGATGAAGCATTGTCTGATACACTACGGTATATTGCTTCCATACTGTTTTGAATTATGCTTATTTCCTCTGCTTGTTCATCTGATACAACAGCAATATTTTTCATGACTTCTGTAGTATTATCCATCATACCTACAATAGTACGCAAGGCTTCAGAAGTCTGTGCTGATTTTATCACACCTTCATCAACGCGGTTTAAAGATTTTGTAATCATTTCAGAAGTGCTTTTTGCGGCATCAGAACTACGCTTGGCCAAGTTGCGTACTTCCTCTGCTACAACTGCAAAGCCTTTGCCTTGTTCGCCTGCTCTGGCAGCCTCTACAGAAGCATTTAACGCCAAAAGATTAGTCTGGAAAGCTATACCATCTATGATGTTTACAATTTTGGCGATTTCTGTGGAGGATAACTTTATTTCATCCATAGTTATGGTCATTTCTTCCATATAAGTTGCTCCTTGATAGGCAGCACTTTGTACTTGAGTAGAGAGTTCGCCGGCAGATTTAAGGTCATAAGTATTTTTTTGCGTCTTATCCATTAAAATATTGACGGCTTCTCTCATTTCGCTCATAGCAGTAGCTTGTTCCTCAAAATTAGCCATTAGCTCTTGTGTTGATTGCGAAATTTGTTCCGCGCCCGTTTCAACATGCAACGTGGCATTTTGAATTTCTGATACCAATGTTCCGATAGAGCGAATAACCCCATCCATAGATTGTTTAATGGTTCCAAAATCACCTATATAATTTTGCTTAGTGGTTACATTAAAGTTTTTGTTAGAAAATTCCTGTAACAAATGTGAAATTTCATCAACATACTCTTTTATAAATGTAACTGCGTGTTCCATTGAATCGCCAATTTGTTTGTAAGCCACGGCAGCATGGGATGTATCGTCGTCATGAGTCTCCGGTTCATAAGCAAATTGTAATACACCTTTTTCCAAGCCATCTTGAAGCCCCCGGATGATACTAACCGCTTCGTTATCTTGATATGCACCTACTTTTTCAATGCGCCGGGTTGCTAGAATCATTTCTGTTGTTTCAACCGCAAAATTTAAGTATGCAGTAGTTTTTCCGTTACGATCTTTAATTGGTAATATGGCATGATCTGCATGAACAAAACCTCCATGAGGTGCAGGTAACACCACTTGATAATTAACTTGTTTTCCTGTAGAAATAACTTGGTTAAACTTATCAGCAAAAAACTCGGCTAAATCAGGAGGAAAAACATCGCGTACAGTCTTACCTAACATGATATTAGGGTCATACCCTTTATTTCTATTAAGCTCATTTATGAAAGAAAAGCGGCATTCCGCATCAAGAACAATGATGCCGCAAGGCAAGTTATCTAAATATTGCGAAAGTCCATTGGCTATATCCTCAACACCATTAAGGATTTTTTGAAAATCACCTTTTGCCACAATTTTGCTATCGCCTCTAAATAGATATCCTTCCTCAATTTCGTGGCTTTTTGTCTGTATTTTATTAATTACAGTGGCAAGTTCGTATTGCATATTACTGAAAGATTTTGCCAAATCACCTATCTCATCTTTTGATGTAATGCTTTTTTGGTCAAGGTTAAAATTTAGATTACCTTTTGCAATATTATCTGCTGCTAAAACTAATTTATTAAGGGGATCTGAGATGATTTTTCCTACAGCCATTAATGCAATGAGAAGAAAAATGGAAATTATTATACAAACTGCTACCAACACAATAGTTGTTTGGCGGGCGTCACCCAGGGCGTGGTCTGCCTGATACATCATCGAATCATATGATGCCTGTGTAAGGTTAGAAGCAACAGCTAATAACCGGTTCATGATAGCATTACCATTTCCAAGCACATTAAGAGCAGGCATATATTCAGCATCTAAAGCTAATGAAATTATTTGTACAAAAACATCATCATGGTATGCCTGAAGCAAGCTGCGTAGTTCTGCCGCTCCTGTTAGGCTTGCGTTAATTTCAGATGCTGTAAGTTCTACATCACCTCTTACTGCATCTTCAAATTCAGATAATGCCCGATTTGCCGCGGAAAAAACCGCCAAACCTTCTTGGTGTATAGTATCTATTGCTAACCGGTTGCCGGTAGGGGAGTGCAAGGTTATTCCGTTGGCTGTACGCCGAAAATCATTAACATATGACTGTGTACGCAAAATAGCATCCCGAGCTGCAACTGAGTGGTAAATTACATTAGTGTACTCGCCCGTAACATGGCTAAGTTGATACGCGGCATAAACCGTCATCAAAATTAGCATTACAAGTGAAACACCTGTTACCACATAAAGTTTTGTTTTAATTCTTAAATTGACAAACCATCTCATACAAAAACCTCCTAGTATTAATTAATCCGTCGTGATAAATGAAAAATTGCCTAACAAATCCGGTACAACAAGATACTAAGAAGCTGTATTCATAATGCGCCAACGCCGCTTTGGTGGTTAATTTGCCATCTATAAGCACAGCTTTCTAAACAAAAGTAAAACTATGTTAGAGCTTAATACTATGGTAACATATCAGCGAAAGATATAGAAGAGTTGACAATGATTTTTGTAATAAATTGATATATTTATATCAATTTACAGGCAAGCGTCAAAAATATAAAAATATCAAAAAAGGCCGGAGATTAACAATAACAAATGTATAAAGAAAGACATTTTAAAACGCAAAAAAAACCGCCAAATTACTAAAAAAGGCAGTGTTTGTGTTTCAGCTTCCTAAATATAATATCGCACTTGTAATACGCAAAAAGGCGTGCAGGGAGTCAACCCTAAAGGTTGAAATCACCCACACGCCCAATTATCATAATATAAAACAGTATGTAAAAGGACTCAAACATCAAGTACACCTATAAATCCGGCTGTATAATAAACACAACCCCATCCCGCCGCCTTTTCGCGCCTTTCTTGTACTACAAGCGGAAATAGAGTATAATGCCTATTGCTACAGCGATAGGTTTCCTGTGTTTGTGTGCGGATGATGTCGAACGTCATCCCTGCAAGCG
>WQVX01000081.1 GCA_009785615.1 Defluviitaleaceae bacterium
ATTTAGATAGTCGGTATCATCTTCATAAGCATCAAAATAGAACTTTTGCAAGGCTACATACCTATGCAAATCTGCCAATGCTTCATTTGGTAATAAATCAATATCTTTTTTTAGGGCTTCCCTGCTAACCATTAAACTCACCTCTTCATAGTGTCCGATTTAAATTTGAAACCATCAATGCTAAAACCTCCGCATTCATCAAGTATTGCATTTGTTAGTTTTTGATAGACATATATTTTTTCGGCTTTTTCAGCGGCTAAGATAGCTTGGACTATCAACCCGCCTATGTTGGTATTGGGTAATTTCTTTAGCAAGTATTTATCGTGAACCTCCTCGTCTGTAATATTTCCCATTATAACTTTACGATTATATGGCTGATTAATAGAATACATGTATTCCTCTATTAGATTATTTAATGCGGTAAATTTGTTCTAACTGATGTTGTTTGTTCTATTCCCATGTTTTCGAGCATGGACAAATCAATTTCCCATGTTATTTCATTTTTAATTTTCCATTTCTCAAATCTGTTTTTCACATGCACCGATACACGTTCTTCATCCCACTTATTTACTTCCATCATATGTGTGCGTGCAATGTCGAGTCTCCCCTCTATTGCTGATAAACCCCAATGAGTAACATAATGACATTTTGTGCATAGGCATACAAAGCGAACTAACTTTTGCACACAATTGTCTTTATCAAATGAAAATCGCTCATGACATTCTAAATAATTTTTCAATTCATAATTTGGTGATGAGCCACATAGTTCACAACGAAAGTTCGCTCGTTTTTTGCACATCTCCTTGATGCGTTCCCAATCCACGCTGTCAATATTTTCTCTAACGCTTTTATACCAAGACTGTTTAGGGATTAAATCGACATAGAGCATGTTGTTTCCGTGAGTTCTATCTTCTCCCATAATATCAGGGTTCAAATCTGGTCTGTCCCAATATTCAAATTTTGACATATCTATATATTCAGGAACTGAATAGTATGGATGCTTCATTTTCAAAGCACCTAATTTTTCTACAGTCCCCCTATCGTCAAACGGTACTATTATTTTTCTCGACATATGAACCTCCACATTCTGCCACTTCTTGTTGTACTTTTCAGCTATCCCCACTATATACCTCCTATATCTTATTGCCGCCCAAATTGACGGTATATTAAAATGCTCTAACCGAATCTAACTGCAACTAACGGACTCTAACTGAAATTTTCTCTTGTTCAATCAAATTGCAGAAGCCCGTAAAATAGCGGGTTTTCCCCAAACTGCCAAAGCAATCCTCACCGTTTTTCAAGAAGCCTGAACATTCGTTCAAGAATCAAGTGAAACCAAGGAGTTGCGAATTGCACTTGGATTTACACTCCGAAGGTTTGCCAACTGACAATTGTGAAAAGATATTTGAGATTTTTGGAAAATTGCAAAACTAACATGTTTGTATACGTACTAGCAATTCACATAGTTAATCGGAGTTCCTCTACCACTTAAATATCTACTGATATTTTTACTTTTGTATTTTTCGCTCTTCAGTTCGTCCACTTCTCCTACAAACATCCAACATTTTCTATAATCTTCGCTCCATCCTTCAAGTCTATTCAATTGCTCGTATAATTCAGGTGTAACAGACTCCCATAGAGTAATTTTATAAACTTTTTTTACTTCACCTTGATAAACAGCGAAAGCGTATTTCGCCAAATCCTTTTTAGAACTAACTTTCCAAATCCCACGAGTAGCATCATACAAATCTTTTGAAGTTTTGCATTTAGGAAAAGTTTTGTTTATCTTAAATAACATGGCATTTTCAGTAATATCCAACATTACCCCCCATACATCTCATTTTTTGCACGTTGCACCCAAAGTGTTCTAAATGCTTGAAAATTGTCTGAATTATTCAAGAGTTCAATAATTTTACTCGCACACTCATCAGTAGTATTAACATAAGTGTCCACTACAATATCGTATATCTGTTCTTGCGGACTCAAGTATTGTAACTGTTCAACCGCAAGTCCAATTTCTCTATCACCACGAGCTAGTTCACGTTTGATTAGTTCTTCCTTTGGGCAAGTAACGTGTACAAAGAGGACTGGATTATCTTGCAGAATTTCCAAAAGATAATCCATCCATTCTTCATCATCTAAAACGGTGTCGATTATGATATTGCTACCTCTGTCTGAGTACAATTTTACTGTGTGATAATAGTTGTAAAGGGCTTCTTCGAGAATATCGTCATTTTCTTCTGTGTCATTTTTGAAAGCGTTAAATTTATCGGGTAATATAAACACAAACATATCTTCACTCATCCGGTAATAAGGTTCTTTTAGGCTTTCTTGTAGCGACTTTGCTAATGTTGATTTTCCACTACTAGATACTCCATTTAGGCATATTATTTTACCTTTACTCATGTATTTAACCTCGCTAAATATAAATTTTCTACACTGTTACTATATGTAATCTAAATTGTCAGCATAACAACACAAACTAACCAAAACCAATTGAAATCAACTACAACTTCATGATATTTTAACTTTTTAGATGATCTTGCAGAAGTCCATAAAATAGCTCATTTCATCCAAACTGCCAAGACAATCGTCACCGTTTTTCAAGAAGTCCGAACTTTTTTTTCGAGAGTCGAACAAAACCAACAAAAGTGATATGTCCATGGAATCCTTCCTGTCGACGGGCGTCGTCTGAAAAAATACGTGGAGTTTTTGGCAAGGAAGGCAAATTTATTTATGACCAACGAATAATAAATGATTACTCATACCTAGCATTTCGGGCTTTTCACAGCAGTAAAAATGATATTTCAAATACTGATTGAAGCTATCGTCATCAAGTTGATTTATTTTCTCAGCAAGTAATTCACTAACGCCATCGACAGCAATTTCATGCAAGAGAATTATTTCATTTTGAATAATTTCGTTGCGTGCTTTGGAAACAGTAAAAAATACAAATGGGAAGTTATCCACAACAAAAGTTTCTTTATCGTAGTCCCCACTCTTTAGATAATCCAAATTGTATAAAAATGTTTCCGTCAATATAACCATATCGTTTGAAATATAGGCAAAGAAAATAACACCGTCTTTTTTGCAAACTCGACGCGCCTCATCTATACATTTTTTTCTTTCATCGGGATTTGAAATGTGGTACAAAGGACCAAGCAATAACACAACATCAAACGAACAATCATCGAAGTCCGATAGGTCACATGCGTTACCTTGTCTAAGGTCGATATCCAAATCAGAAGTAAGTTTTTCTTTGAATGTACGGACATTATTCTCCACAAGCTCAACCGCGGTAACGGTATAGCCTTGTTTCGCAAAATATATGCTATATTCGCCTGCTCCTGCCCCGACATCAATGATTCTACTACCATGTTTCAAATATTTTTCAACATAGCTAACCGTTGTAAAAAATTCTACTTTTGCGGATTTGGAGTAATTTAAACGAGTATCTTCGTTAAATATTTTGTATAAAGCAGATATGCGCTCCGATTCATCCTTGATTGCCCTTAACGTGTCAAAATCCATAATATGACAACCTCCACATTTATTTTATCTCTCGTCGCCCAAATTGACGGCATATTAACATAAGCTTATTGAAACCAATTAAAAAAACTGTAACTACTTGCCATTTTCCCTCATCCTTCCCTAATGGCCTACTCGTTTAGAACATGCTCAATAAGTTTTTCTGACAAATACATACCTGCATTTATTAAGCCTTCGATGTCCTTGCTGATATCTCCAATCACTTCCATTTCCTTTGCTCTTAACAATATTCCAAGCGTACCCGTTACTGTTAGTTTCAGTTGTTTCGCTTTGTTGCGAGCATACATGTTATCCAAAACAACATTTGCTATCTTCTTTTCAATTGCACCTATGATTACTTCTACTTCGCCTATATGAAGCATACCTAACAACCCATGAACTGCCGTCAAATTGGTTACTGCCAAGGGTTTATGCGATATGCTTGAAAGCAATTTCTTGGCTTCAGAAACATTATCTGATTCAATCTCTCTTAGTACCGCTTGTGGTATGTATACTGTATCAAATATTTTATCCAATACATCCAAGCGGTTTATTTTATGCAAGAAAATCAGAGGGCTGCATTAATCACAATATCCATTACTACCGCCCTTCTTTAGCAAAGTGCAAATCATCATCTAACATTTCATCTGTATAAACTACAGCCGGAATGTCTAATGGTTTTAAAATGTTAATAAACTCAAAGATGTTTTTGTTCGCTAATTGAGCTGCTTTGGCGAGGCTTATTTCGCGCGATACAAACATGCCTATCGCAAGGCTTAAATGTAACTTATCTGTTATTGCTGTTTCTTGTTTGGGAAGGGATTTTATCTCGTAAACTATATCATCAGGTATCGCCAAATTTATATTTTGCATATGATCAACTCCTTTGCCGCCCATCTTGACGGCATAATAATTCAAATTTACTGTTAAATTATCACATAAGTGCTTGTCGGTTTTCAAGAAAACCAACATCACGATTTTTTCATTCAAAAAAAATATCCAACTGGTGTCATTTTCCCTTTTGTCACCAGTTGGATATTATTTATTCCTTAACAGCCCCCAAAGCTATGCCGCTTACAATATACTTTGAAAAAATTGCATACACAATAATTATTGGAATCAAGGTAATTGCCATGCCAAAATAAATCGCGCCTAAATCTCGTTGGTATGTGTCGCCCTGCATACGCATCATAATGAGTGGCAAAGTATGAAGGTCTTGATTGCCTCCCAGCAAAAACAGAGGCCCCATAAAAGAATTCCAGGCAGTTACAAATGAGAATATCCCCATAGTAAAGGCTCCCGGTGCAGCAAGTGGCAGTCCAATTCTGTTAAATATACCAAATTCGCTTGCCCCATCTATCCTGGCGGCCTGAATCAAGTCCATAGACAAACTGCCTTCCAGGTACTGTTTAAAAAAGAACACTGTAGCAGGTGCGGCAATAGCAGGCACAATCAGCGGTATAAAAGTGTTTAAAAGACCGAGCGTATGCATGTATTGAAAGAACCCAATCAAGTATAAATTGGCAGGAATCATTGTCATAGCCAAAACAAATACAAAGAGTGCTTTCTTAAATCGGAAATTATAAACCACTACTGCATAAGCAGTAAGCAAAGAAAAATAAACCGTAAGAAAGGTGCTGCTAAAAGCCACAATTGAACTGTTACGAATACCTAACCATACATCAATACCTAAAGCAGAAAGAGAACGCCAGTTTTCAAAAAAGGATGTACCCGGTAAAAGTGAAGGGCCTCCATGTATTTGAACGGTATTACGTGTTGCATTAATCAACAGCATATATACAGGCCCGATGCAGATTACAAACAACACTATAAAAAATAAGTAGCACAAAGCTTTGATTATCCAGCGTTTTATCAGATATGAATTCGCATTTTGAGTCATGAATTAACCCTCCTTACCTTTTTAACTTTCGCATCATCAGGTTCTCTAAATATTCTAAACAGAACCAAAGCTACCACACTGGACATAAGGAAAAGAAGCACAGAAATAGCTCCGGAATATCCAAGTAAAGCCGACGGGAAAGACCTGCGAAGGTTCATGAACATATTAACGGTCAAAACGGAATTATCAGGATTGCCAAATTGCCCGGCATAAAGATGAGGGATATCAAACATTTGCAATCCACCAACCAGGCTTGTGACCATTACAAACAACATAACAGGTTTTAATAATGGCAAGGTTATACGGAAGAACATTTTTACTTGATTGGCTCCGTCAATCATGGCAGATTCATATAAAGCCGGGGAAATGGAAGTCATACCTGCTACTAATACAATAGCGGTTTGCCCAAACCACATCCATGTTTGCAGAAAAATAACAACAATGCGAGTATCTAAAGCAAATGCTCCAAAATTTCTGGCTTCGGGCATTATACCCAACATGCCTACCAAAATTTGATTTAAAGGCCCATGTAAAGACAAAAATGTATTAAATAAAGCAGCAATAGTAACAGGCATAAGCAAATTAGGCAGATAGTAGACAGCTTTAAAGATATTTGCACCTTTAAGTTTATAAGTTGTACTGGCAAACATAGCCGCTAATACCAATGCTAAAATCATTTGAGGAATAAAATTGAATAGCCAAAGCATCCAAGTGTTGGACACTGCCATATGAAACATGTGATCCCCCAATAAGCTTGTAAAATTATCAAACCCTACAAAGTCGCCCCTCCAGCTTCCCGGTCTTATACGAGCATCAGTAAAGCTCAAATAAAGTGTGTTGAAAATAGGGAATAAGATAAATGTTATGAAAATTATGATAAAAGGGGCAATAAAAATATAGCCATAATAATCCTTTGAAATGGAATTTTTCTTTTTCAACAGGGACACCTCCCACAAAGTATATAAAAGTACCCGCTTGAGATAGCGGGCACTTTTTTGCATGCATTAACTTGCACTAAATACTGTACCTGCTATTAGTTTAAGCCGGGTACAGCAATACTTACGTCATTTCTAAAGCTTGTTAAAGCACCTTCTCTGTCAGCCTCTCCTGTAATGTATAGGTCAACAGCATCAATAAATGCATCACCAATAGTAGCGTCTGTGCCTTGTTGCAAGCCGAAACTTACTTGCATAGCCGCTTCACCAAAAATCACATATGGGTTTTGGCCACCAATAAACTGTGCGGTTGGTGCATCATTAAATTGAGGTGTAAGTTCACGAATCAAACGAGCACTTGATACTAAGTCGCCGCCACCTTGAGAAAGGTCTCCGGGAACACTAGGATCAATAGCAGCGAGGAATTGATTAGTATATACGCCTGTAGCCCAGTTTCTAAGATGATCTTCATCTAAGGTTGCAAAGCGAACAAATTCTCTGGCCAGCTCAAAATTAGCAGCTTGTTCTGTTACAGCCAACCAAGTTCCACCCCATTGGAAAGGAAGCGGACCCGGGATAATTCCCCAGTCGCCATGAGTGTAATCTGCTGCATTACCATAGATAACAAAAGGCAGACCCCATGTAGGCATAAAGAATGAAAATACTTCAATAAGGTTTCCGTTAGCATCCATCAATTGATCTCTCATGGCATCAAACCATTCCGGAGACCATTGTCCTACTTCTGCATCCAAGCCTTCATTTCTGAGAGCATTAGCAAATGTCATATATTCAAGCATAAGAGGATCTATGTTGAGGCTGTTACCAACAATCCAAGGTTGAGCGCGGTTTGGAAGAAATGCACGATAAACCTCTGTGGGGCTGGAAACAACGCGAGTTGATCCGCCGGAAATCTCTCTGATTTGTCTGGCTGAATCAACAAAAATGTCTAGGTTTGCAAAAAGTGGTTGCAATTGACCGGGGTCGTCAGTACCAAAATAACGTTGTGCCATACTTCTTCTGTAGAACATAGCACCGGGGGTAGCTTGGTATGAGAAAGCTCTGATAATACCGGCATCATCTGTACCTGCTTGAATTGTAAAAGGAATAGTTTCCAAAGCATTGGCATATGGCATTAAATCACTAATATCTGCCAACATACCGGGTTCAAGCACAAAAGATCTTACAAAGTCTGCTTCCATAAATATTACATCCGGAACATCAGACCCGCCTACTGCTAAAGCAAGTGTAACCCAATCTTGGAATACTCCGCCGTCCATTGAAGCCATTTGGAAATCAATATTTACTCCGGGATTTAAGCCCCTGAAAGCTGTAGCAATAACCTCAGCCTCGTTGGTGAATGACCAAACACGTAAATTACCTTCCCAACCCTCATCAGGAGCAGCAGTTCCGGTATCTCCGGTTTGAGCAGGGGTTGCAGTACCTCCACCGGCCGGTGGTGTGGCCGGTGGCGCAGTTCCTCCATCTCCACAAGCACCCATTACAACAGCAAAAGTTACTGCAAGAGCAATTGTTATTAAAGACTTTTTCACATTCTTCCTCCATTTCTCTTTCTTTGTCATTTTTATAACATGTCCCAAAGAGTTACAAGCATTCATGTAAGCTTTGCTTACTAAACGATGCCCGAACCAAAACAATATCATGTATTATGAACTAAACCAGTGAAAATTGCAAGTGTTTTATGGTGTATTTAATTAACAACGTCACAATGCACAAAAAAAGGCTCGTACATTGACGAACCTTATTGCGTTTTAACTCGATTTTGGCTTTGTTTTAGTTTTGTTACAGATAAATTTCAACTATATTACATTTTGACATTAAGCATCTTTTATTTTCGTGAAGCTATAGAAAAATCTCTTTAATTATTTTTTTATCCAAGTATAAATTTTTTGATTTTTTTATCCTCTGCTAACGGATTTAGCTTCAAAACTTGCGTCTTTATTTTCTCAATGGCTTCATCAGTGCTGATTTTAGTAGCTTCTTCAAATATTTCCTCGCCCCAAAATTGCTCCGTTGTGCAAAACACTGTAGATGACCAGCCGTATTCTTCACCTTTTTGAGATATCTTGTATTGTCTGCCGCAAGGTGAAATAAACATTTTCATTTGCAGTTCCGCCATAGCTCTGTCAAACCCGGATTTATCTTCTCGCGAAAAACCGCCTAATCGCTTGATTTCTTCTATAGGGAAGGTTTTGCCGGTAGCCACTACGTCATAAATTCGCTTCGCAAAATGGCTTATTGAACCGCCTTCATAGGCTTCGTAAAACTCTATACCGCCTCGTCTAACCGCCAAAAAACACGGAAACCACTCTTTTGTTATATATCCGCTTTTCTTGAAAAACAACTTGCCGTAGGCGATGTCATTACGTTCATCCAAGACACGGTTGATCCATTCCCAAGGGTCAGTTTCGGGGTTGCCTGTATGCCAACGGATAGGTGTATCATGAAGGGGTTCTTCGTTCCAACTATGTTCTATGATTGCATATATTCCGTCAGCACTACCACCACCCATTGAGAAGCCTGCGGCCAGTAATGCTTCGATAAAATCGTTATAACAACGTACCATATTCCCCTCCTGCTAAGAATCTACGGTCAATAAGTTATAGGTTTCCCTATTTTCATTTCTTTACGCCATTTGGGGGCTTCGCCGCAGTCACTGTAATATTCATCCAAACGACTTATTTTGCCATCTGTCAACTTTACAAAAGCAGTTACAAGGTGGGAAGATTCATCAGAAAATATTTTTGTAACCATGGCTATACCACCATCAATTTGCTCTACTCGCTGAATTTCACCATTCCATTTGCCGGGATATTCGCAGTTAGCACGGATATATTCATCTACAGCAAACTGTTCATTGCTATCGTGCCAACATATAACAGCATCAGAAGTAAAATATTCTCTAAGGGCATCTGCATTTTGCTTTGCCACAGCTTGGATGAAGTGCCCTACATTAAAAGGAATTACTTCACATTGTGCTTTACCAATCCAACTGCGACAAGTTTCAATCCGCTTGCCGTTATCACCTTGCTCTGTGTCATAGGTAAATTGGGTCAGAAGCGCGCAAGGAAAATTTGAACACTGCCCACAGTGTTCATGCCCACGCCCTTCACAGCAATCTTTTACCGGGCAAGAATCACCCCAAAATGGTTTGCTTATTTTAATACAACCCCCACCACATTGCTCAAAATACTCACATTGACTGCATAGTATTCCACATCTTGATTCAACCAATCTTGACAACCCCTTTTTAGTTTTATCATATCATGGCTAATACGACAATAGTGTGTCGTGTTTCAATCTATCCCCAATCTTCTGTGGCAAGTCGTTTTTGTAACTTTTGAAGCCGCACCTTGCACATTTTATAGTCAGGCAACACATTTTCTACAGTTAACCAAAATTTTTCTGAATGATTCATTTGTATTATATGAGCCAATTCATGAACAACAGCATAGTCTATTACATCATCATCAGCCATAATAAGCCGCCATGAAAAGTTTATGTTCTTTTGAGATGAACAACTACCCCAGCGGGTTTTCGCGCTGTTTATCTTCACATCCGCAGGTGTAACGCCCATCTTTTCAGCATATATTGCCACTCTGTCAGTAAGATGTTTTTTTGCAAGATGGCGATATATTTTCACACAAACATCTCTTATTAAATCCGACTCAAGTTTAGGTGGCAGATAAAAACATTCTCCATCAAAGCCGGCTCTTTTTCCCACTTTTGTTACAAGTGGGTAGGCTGTCCCACGAAAAGAAATTGTATCTCCATAATTTAGAGCAAATGCCGCCTTCTGCTTTGCTTGTTTTTGCGACTTAGCGAGGTTATTTACTATCCATTTTTCTTTTGAAGCTACAAACTGATCTATTTCTGATTTTGGATATTTTAATGGCGCACGCACTTCCACCTTGCCATCACGGATGTATATTCCAACGGTTTTTCGCTTAGAGTGAGTAAGGCTATATTCAATCATGATTTCACTCTATATTTATATAGCATATTGTTTACCTTTTACCTTTCGTCACCTAAAGTATGTATCCTCTACATGATAATTATAGCAAAATTTACAAGATTGGAGAAGTTAGAATGTAGGGATTAAAGGAAATAAAAACAAATGGCTGCAATAAAAGCAAAGTTTAAATAAGCGGATAAAATAAAAGAAAAAATTTTTTTTGCTCAGATGTTGACCGGTCGGTCAATGTATGGCATAATAGTTACATATTGACCAAGTGGTCAAAGAAAGGGGATAGGTTGATTATGAAAAAGCCAATAAAATTTGCAATCATTGGGCTAATAATTATAGCTTCAATAGCCGGAGGCATTTACTACATGATGATGCCCTTACCTGTACGTATGACAGAGGTTCGCTTACAAACAGCAGAGCTTACTTTTATGGAGCAGGGCATCATAACTGCTGAAAATACAGTGCTGGTGTTCCCCACAGCCCAAGGAGAATTAAACGGCTTATATGTGCGAGAGGGGCAAGAAATCCGGGCGGGAGAAACATTGCTAAGCATAAATGATACCGCATTACGTTTGCAGTTAGATCAAGTAAGAAGTGGTATACAAGGTTTAGAAGCTCAATTATCTAATGTAGGTGTAGAAGACGCGCTAATGCGCCGGACATTGCAAACTAGCCGAAACAGCCTTCAAGGAGAATTGCAAGCTATTAACGCTCAGGCTGCTGAAAATTATCGTGCCTATGCCAGTCACCAAGAATCCCTTAATGAACAAATGCGCATTCAGCAAATTTTGATAGATCAGCATCAAAGTGAATTAAATCGTGTACAAGATAATTTTCAGCGAGTAGAAACTTTATATCAAAGTGGCGTGGCAACACGTATAGACCTTGAAGCAGCAAATGCTGTTCTTGTTGCGGCAGAAACTCAATTAGAGGCGGCTCAAGGTCAAATGGCAGTAATTGCCACAGGTACTGCTCAAAACAGCAGCGAGCATTTTGAAGGAATACGTTCATCAATAAATGCACAAATTTCCGGGATCAATCAGCAGCTTGCCCAAGATACTACTACAGCCGCAAGAGCGCACTTTCAAGCCCTTATAGCAGTAGAACAGGCCAATATAGCAAGATTAGAACACGAGCTGGAAAGTACCACTGTTATTGCCCCAATAAGCGGAATTATCACTACTTTACAGGCTCAGCACACTAACTTTGTTAGCGGAACTTCACCTGTAGCAGAAATTACTGTACCCGGCAGTTTAACAATAGATGTTTATGTTTCTACCCAAGATGTAAGCAGTATTCAAGTAGGCGATACAGTAAATTTGACCTTGCGTCAACGGATAGGCGATATAGAATTTTATGGTCGCATAATTGATATTGACAATACAGCAGTAGTGCGACTTACCGCTTTGGGCATAGAAGAGCGTAAAGTTAAAGTGCAAGTAGAGCCTGATATTCCGTCAGAAGTACAGCTTGGCATAGGGCACGCTGTAGATGTTACCTTCTATGTATTTAGAGAAGAAGGCCGCTTAACAGTGCCACGTACTGCCGTATTTAGGGATGGTGGGCAAGAAAAGGTTTGGGCGGTTCAAGCAGATCAATCCGGAAGCAGAGATGGTAGCGGACAAGTGCAATCAATACCTGTAGTAACCGGTATTGAGCTTAGAACGGACATAATAATAGAAAGCGGTCTGGCAGAAGGTGACTTTGTGATTAACGATGCCAATAATCAAGACTTGCGTGAGGGAGTAAGGGTTACAAATGAGCACTAGTTCAGATACTCACCGGGAAGATATTTTGCGGGCGGCTATAGCAGAATTTGGAAGGGTAGGATATGCGGCCGCCTCTACCAATGAAATAATAAAGCAGGCAAAGGTTTCAAAAGGGTTGCTGTTTCATCATTTTACTAACAAAGAAAAATTGTACACCGCTTGTCATATGCATGTAATGGAGCAATTTGGGCGGGGTTTTTCAGGCCATATAGATTTATCCGTCACAGACTTTTTTGAACGATTGCTATATTCCTTAAAAGTAAAAATGGAACTAGGTTACAAATATCCGGAATTTTTGGCGTTTATGAATCGAGCTTGGTATTTTGATGCGGATAATATACCTCTCAAAAAAGAAGAAATAGAAGCTTTAGTTGCAGACGTTGTAAGCGAACAATCAACAGATTTAGCTGATTTATGGAAGGGAATAGATACTACCAAGTTTAAAGATAAATTTGAGTTAAGCAAGATATTAGACTACACTCGCTTAATAATGGATGCAAGTTGGAAGCGTTTTTCTCATAAACATCGCAACGATACAAAAGCTATGTTGAAGGACGTTGATAGCTACGTTGCCGAAGTAGAAGAAATGATAGAGTTGTTAAGAGATGGGGCGTATAAATAAAATAGTAAAACTGTTGTTTTGGTATAACCTCTCAATTTTATGGTGATAATCCAACTAGGATTAACCAGCAAAAATTGGGAGGTTATTATTATGAAAAAAATAGTTATAAGAGAATTATCAATATGGATTTTAGCAACAACAGCAGGCTTACTTCTTGCATTAATAATATCAAGGGCTACATTGGCATATTCAAAAAGTATTCAAGGTGAAATAGCTCAAAATGTAATTCGTTTTCATGTAATTGCAAACAGTAATACGCCAATAGATCAATCTCTAAAAAACACAGTGCGTGATGGTATTCTTGACCGCTATAAAAATAAAATTAACCCTGAAGCCACTATTGAAGATACACGAGCATTTTTAGTAGCACATTTGGAAGATATTCAGCTTTATGCATCCCGGATAGTTTATGATGAAGGTTTTAGTTATCCTGTTAAAGTCACAATAGATAAAGTCTTTTTTCCTACAAGAGTCTATGGCGGCATGTCTTTTCCGGCAGGAGAGTATGAAGCTTTGCGTATTGTTATAGGCGAAGGATATGGCAGCAATTGGTGGTGCGTAATGTTTCCTCCTCTGTGCCATGTAGAGGGCGTTATGCACATATCTGCACATGTATACACTGATACCCATGAATATACTTTGCTAAGCAATCTATTATCTGATGAAACCTATGAGCTAATCAACCATTCTCAAGACGATATTGGAATAGTAGTAAGATTTAAAGTTGTAGAGTGGTGGCAAGAACGTATGCATAACGAAAGCCCAAACCCTACAATGTATGTATTACGATAGTTTGAACCGTAGGTTTTCAGTATCTTCGTAAAAAACAGACCTGTTAGCTAAGCGAATTGTCAAACAATAACATGACGATTAACTCTCTCGGGAGCTGTACGCTGTAGATCTCTTCTTGGTGTTGTGATAAGCTCCTCCTGAAATGCTGATTATGCATTGCAGGAGGAGTTTTGATATTACAGCATTACAACATATTTTGTTATAATTGATACTAGGTTAGAGGGACATAGCCTTATCGCTCATGCTAGTTGAAATTGCTTTCTGAAAGGCATATCAGTTGCCCTTATCGCAAGACTGCCAATGCTATCATAATGAGGAAAATCAGCCATAATAAACTCCCCTCGACTTAAAGTGTAACGCAAAAATCACACTATAAGAAATGAAAAAATATGTTTCACATATTTTTGATAATTTCAGTTACTGATTTTCACCGTCGAAATAATTAGTGCCTATTCTTAATTCAAATCTAGCATCAACATAGGGTTCAAAGATA
>WQVX01000082.1 GCA_009785615.1 Defluviitaleaceae bacterium
AGCGCAAAAATGCGCTCCTTTTTCGCTCCGGGTTAGTTCAATTCTGTCACTTCAACGAGAGAGAGGGGAAGGTTCGCCTCTGAAGGTGTCTCGGTTACAGTATTGTTAACGGCAATGGACCCATTGGCCAGCAGGGCAAAAATTGCGTCGTATTGCGCCTGGGTGAATTCTTGGAAGCGGGATGTGTTCATGGGCAGGCCAATCCCGTTTACGGATGCGTCAAACATGAGCTCTCTGCCGCCGCGGAATGCGCCTTCTAAGAAGTCGGTGAGCATGTCATAAACGGATACGTCAAGGGCTTTCATGGCGGAGGTGATGACCACATCGCCTGCGCCGGACTGGTCTACGTCTACACCGATGACTGAGCCGCCCGAGGCCTCTGCACCGCTAATAACGGAGAAGCCTGCGCCGCCGGCAGCAGCGAAGATGACATCTACGCCGTCAGTAAACCAAGCGGATGCTGTAGTTGCAACTTCAGGGCTGGGGGCAAAGCCGCCCACGTAGTAATAGAGGACTGTCACTTCGCCTTCCTCTAATTCCAAAGACTCGGCAGCGTGTTCTGCACCTTGGAGGAAGCCGTGGCCAAAGCGCACAACAGCAGGTACTGCAATACCGCCCATGAAGCCTAAGCTTCTATAGCCTTCCATAACTGCGGCATAACCTGCCAGGAAGCCGGCCTGCTCTTCTGCGTAGTGAATCGCCGCCAGGTTGGCCGCCGGCCCACCGGCTGGTGTGGCGTCTAGCAGGACAAATTTCACATCTGGGAACATTTCTTGCATTTCGGCGGAAGAGTCGATAAAGTGGAAGCCCGGCAGCACGACAATGTTGGCACCGGCGGCGATGGCATCTGCCACCAGGTCGACACGTGCTACATCATCTGCGGAGTGGGGCTGGAAGAACCGTGCGTGGTCAGCGGAGAGCCCATGGGTGGAAAGGAACCGTTGGATTCCGCTCCATGCGCCTTCATTGAAGGAGCCGTCGTCCAGAATGGAGTCCGGTGAGTGGGCGACCAGAGCAACGTGGATGTCGCTCGCTGCGAAACCTTCTTCGCCATTCTCGTCCGGATCGGGCTCCACAGGCGGTGCCTCAGGGGTCGGGGTTGCCACAGGCTCGGGGGTTGGATCGGGTGTTGCAGGTGTCCCCTGGCATGCCACCAGAGTGAACACCAGCAGGGCTGCTAGAAGTAGTGCTAAAAACTTTTTCATTTCGTACATTTCCTCCTTAGAGCATAAATGTTTATATATAGATGCAAGTTCTGCATCCTATACACTATTGCCTCGACAGAGCCTGTCCGTCCGTGTTTATCAGGCTTTCTGATTTCATTAGCATCATTTTAATGTATGGGGATTATAATGTCAATCAAAATCTTCTCAATGCATCAAAAATGAGCCCTCTATTTCGACGAAATCAGGGCCCATTTTTGTGTAAATCCGTTGAGGCGCTACCGGTATAGCGTCGCTTTCGCCTCCCGGTAGTTGTCTGACACCTCGATGGTGTCCGGCGGGAAAAATTCGTCCACGGGAAAGCTGATCTTGGAAAACAGGGCGCAGGGATCGTCGTCCCCGGAGCCGACGCACTCCTTCTCCGGCAGACAGTAGTCATAGGCCGGCATGAGCAGTTGAGAATCCCGCTCCAAGCGGACGATAGAAAACTGGCCCAGGGTGACGTATACCCGGCGGCTGTCTCCGCCCATCATCAGCTCACAGCCGAAGGCGTCACGGATACAGTTGGGCACCTCTGTCACTTCACTGCAGTCGCAGAGATTGTCACGGACATCTATCACCTTCATCCCCAGGATAATGGGGTCAACGGCCTCAACTATTGTCCTCTAATCGAGAAAAGGTTAAACACCTCTTATCAAGGTTTTTCGGCTCTAAAAACAAAAGACTGTAGCAAACTTTTTAAAGAAATTTAGAGAAATTTGTCTTACTATTTCTTCGGATTATATATCAATGGTTACAAATATGTCAAGGCTTGTTACGCCCTTTTAAAGGCGGTCTTTAAACTCTAAATCTAATCTGATTTTTTCAAGCTCTATAAGTAGCTCCTTTGCTCTTTCTATATCCTTGATTTTACCGCCTTTTGCTTTCTTAAAAATCGTATTGATTAGACTTTCAACAAGCTCCGCTTTTTCTAATCCTTGCTCTATATTTCTTTCTACTTCTTTCCGATCAATGAGTACCCCATAATCCAAACAAAAAGATACGATTTCTCGTATCAAATTATCTCGCTGCATTTTTTTCATATTTTTCATCTAAATTTATTCCCCCTCGTTTTTTTCTACTTTTTCGACTACCAAATTTAAGAAGTCTGCAAACTTATAAATGGCATTTCGTTTTAATCTTCTAAACTCGGTGCTGTCTCGACTATCAAAACCTAATAAATCAACGATTTCTTCATCATATTTACGATGCATAAAATATTCCATGATATAGAGCTGTTCCAAGTCTGATAGAATACTGGTAGCCCATTCAAAACCCGCAAGGTGTTTTTGAAGCTCCTTTTCGGTTAGCTCCCTCGTTGCAATATTGAAAATATCTTTTCCAATGCTGGTATAGCCCTCTTTCTTACGTTCCTCATTAAATTTGTACTTTGTTACTAAGCCCCTTTGAGCGTTTAGTTTTGTCCACTCCCATTTTAGATTTTCTAAATTTTTGAAATAGTCAATTACATTCCTTTTAGTTTCTACAAAGTTAAAATGCCCTAGATTCTGATATGATAGTGTTTTAGTTAATTTCATAATTTTTCCTTTCCCCTCTAGATGAAAAAGCAGTAGAAGCACTTAATAATGCTACTACCGCCCTTTCAACTTCATTTTATCATCGTTTCTTTGTCGTAATTTATCGGCATTTGTCACTTAATCCGTTTTTTCGTCATAATATGTTACCTCACCCGACTTTCCATACAAAAAGGAACTCCTTATTATAAAGAGTTCCTTTGCTTCTGAGACTTTTCTGAAACATCCCTAGAAAATTTCCCATTGTACACATTTTAACACGTCTAAATGAAAATGGAAGGGTAAATTCGTGTTATTTGCTCCCTTTTTTGTGTTAGTTTTGTGTCACTATGGCAAAAAATAAAGAATAGATTTTCTATCCTTTATCAAAAGTCCTGTCTAAATATTATTGATTTCCAGGTACACTTGCGGTACACTTTTTTCATTTTTTATAAAATTGCAGTAAGTAAGGGTTAGTTGGAAACGCCCTAAAATAAGCGGTTTTCGTTATAAGCGGTTATAACTCGCATTCACTTAATCATTCAATTATGATTAAAATATAGTTACCAAAAAACCATTATATAATGGTAGTTATAGAGTATAAAAGTGTACGAGGTACAGTTAAGGTACACTTTTATAGTCCGGTTCTATTAAGTCTAATTCCTCAATGATTTTTTCCTCTACTTCGGGAAATAAATGAGCATAGACTTGTAAGGCTACCGCAACTGTATCACCTAACCGATGTGCAATTAGTTCAATCTTGACCCCTTTACTAATCAGATAACTTGCATGTGAATGTCTAAATTCGTGATTTGTAATTCGGTTGATCTCTTTACCATAGATATCTTTTACTAAATTAAAGTAACGTTCCTTTTCTACATCTATTGCACTGCCAGTTAAATACCTATGTCCTCCAAAGACAAACCATTTATCATTAAACCCCTCAAATTCACTGTAGTATTGATATAATTCCAATAACATGCTTTTTAATATTGCTGGCATCATTATTGTTCTGTTCTTACGATTTTTGGTATTCGTTATTTTGAATCTAATACCTCTTTCATTAAGCTCGTCCGTGCTATTAGTAATTGTCTTAATGATTCTTACTTGATTTGTTTCCCAAAAAATATCCTCCCAAGTAAGTGCCTGTGCCTCGCCTTTTCTAACACCCATATAATACAAAAAGGCAAAAAACACTTTGAACACTGGTTTATTAATCACACTGATAAATAGATTATACTCATCAGGAGTTATATATCTAAGTTTTTCTTCATCAGTGATTACTTTTTCGTTCCTATCATGGAACATTGCCACTTTAAGGGCAACATTTTCCTTTAAACCAAAAAAATTCACACCATACTTTAAAATCGTTCTTAGGTCAGTAAATAGCAGTCGTTTATATAACAATTCATATGGCTTTCCATTGGGTTTTAAAGCATCATTTATTTTGGACTTCCAATCCATAACTGCACCAACCGTTATATTGTGAATATTCATCTTTCCAAAATAAGTTAAAATATGATTTTTCACACGATTAGTTTTACAATATTTTGTTGATCCTTTAATATGTTCTTCTGTATAGCTTATATACTGATAGTACATTTCTTCAAAGGTGATATCTATCCTGTTTTCATTAAGCGTCATTTTTATCAAGAATTTACGTTCTTCCTCTAGGGCTTTCTGCCTCGTTGCATAAAGCCCGCTTTTCTTACGTTTTCTCTCACCAAGGGCAGTTACATACCATACTGAAAAGTACCATATCCTACCGTCCTTAGTAGGCTTTTTGGCTTTAAATACAGCCATTATATTTCTCCATCATTATTGATTCTCTTTTCTAACATAGCCATTTTCGCTATGTAATCTATATCCATATTTAGATAATCAATAACTTTAGACATTGGGACTATTTTTTCTTTACCGCCCAAGATTTTTTTACCACTTGCTTTTATATCAAGTTCGATCTTGTTTCTAATTTCGCGGGCTTTATCTCGCCCGATACCGCACAACTGCTTTATGTCGTTGACATTAGCCCATTGTTTACTTACTACTGCAAAAATTTGAGTATAAGTTATTTTCATTTCCCCCTTTGGATTTCATATTAAATTTAACTGTTAAAGTAGCAACGTCAAGGTAAGGAGGAAGATTTTTTCAGAGCGGTTTACTCTGGAAAAATACTCTCCGCCCTTTACGTTGCGAAACTGCTGATGCAAAGACAGTAGTCAAAGAGGTGTGTGATAGCGGTCTTCTTCACATACCTCTTGATTTCCTCTTTTTTTACTTCTTACTGATGATTAGATCACCATTACTAGCCTCTTGAACTAATAGTTCTTCTTCTGCCTCAATGATGATTTTATCTTTGGAATATGATACTTTCATTTTTACCACCACCTTTCAATTGTCTTTATTTATTTGGTTCGTTTACTACTCGGCACAGATTATAAAAAGCTGATTTCTTTAAGCCCAGCATAGCTAAAGCAGTATCTAAATCTATCTCACGCTTTAGATACTGCTTTGCTGTTTTTATTTCGATATCTGTTCTCTCTTTTTTAGGCCGACCTAACTTCATCCCGCTTGCTTTGGCTACCGCTATGCCCTGTGCTTGTCGGTATTTTGTTTTCTCCCACTCATTTTCAGCCTGAAAGGCTTGGACATGCAAGATAATATTTTGCAAAAATTTATTCATTAAATCATTATTTGCTTGATCTGTATCAAGAAGTGGTGTATCCAAGACTTTAATAATAACGCCTTTTTGCACGGTTAGTTTACTCCACTCGGAAATAATACCATCATAGTCACGGCTAAGCCGATCAATATTTTCAATATAGAGAATATCTCCAGCTTTCAGACGCTTTACTAATCTTTTATACTTCGTTCTGGCCGGGCTTCTACCACTCTCTTTTTCAACAATGATATTTTCCTTTGCAACACCTAGTTCAAGCATTCTGATTACTTGTCTTTTTTCTTTCTGTTTGTTAGTTGAAACACGTATTAGTGCGTATATTTTGCCTATCATAAGTGCTACCCCTTTTAGTTTTAACCCCCATTCTAGTCAAAAATTGTGTAGTCCGCAAAAGGCATACCTTTTGCGGACTACGTTCAAATCATAGCATTTCAGCATTTTCCTGTCAATAGCTTGTGCCAAAAAACCATTGCAAAATGGACATTTTTTATTTCCACAAAAGGTATAGTTTTAGCGGAATTGCACTACGAAAAACTTCATACTGCCCTATGAAGTTTTTTATATGAAAAATAAAAATAAAATGGAGGCAATATCAATGAGAAAACTAAAAATCGCACTCGCTCTTTTCCTGATCTGTATCTTTATGGCTGGCTGTTCTCCAAGTTGGACTTGCTCTATGTGTGGTGATGATTTCAGAGGTCGGGCTTACTATGATGTATTAATGGATCGTGAATGGGTTTTGTGTGAAAGTTCTGCTCGTGAATATTGGGCACCACTCAATTTCAGAGATTTTCAAGTTAGATAAGATTTATCATTTTTGAAAATACATAAAAAAAGGAGATACGCTATGTCTATGTTACTTGCTGGAATTGGCTCACTGGTTACCGGAATTATTTTAACTCTTGTTGGAAATTCGAGGAATCGAGACCTTTGGAGAGCTTGGGAATACGGCCCCGGTTCAGGCGATGGAATGATTACTTTTGGCGTTCTATTTATCATCGCTGGTTTAGTTCTTTGTGCTCTTTGGTATTGGAAAAAGCACAAGGGATCATCGTAATATTAAACTATAAACAGGCAAGCGTTTTTCAATTTCACGCTTGCCTGTTTGCTGTTATATGGTGCTTTCTAACCGCTCAATCCTTAGTGTGATATGTGGATGGGTACTTTTGAGTTGCTCTTTCACGCTCTGTGGTTTGCTGACAGACACTTCATATATCTCAATCAAAACATCAGTAAGTTCCTGACCAAAACCACTTTTAATAGCGAACCTATCCGCCACATACTCATTTTTTCGGCTACTATTCATCAAGATTAAATCCCCGATAAAATCAATCCCTTTAAACAGATAGTAAATCAGATCGCACAGACCTCTAAAAGCACCCATGATTATTGAATCTTTTTTCTCACTATTGTCATAGTGATTTTTCAGATCAGTTAGTTTTCTGATGATAAACGCCATCGGTAGATTACCAACCATAGAAACTAATATCGCCTCGGTATGTTTATGTTTAAAATGTCCGAACTCATGAGCGATCAAACCTTTTAGAGATTCATCATTTAAAAGGTGAAGAGCACCCCTTGTTATTACGAGCGTTGTTTTGCCAAAAGCAAAGGCATTTATCGTCATATCTTCTTTGATATATAGTCTGATATTTTGAGAAAGGCTTGGATCAGTATCTAATGCTCCATCATATACCTCTTTAAAAAGTGGCATTAGCCTTTCTTTCTCCGCTTTCATTCTAAGAGGCCTGACACCATTTACCATGCGCCACAGCTTTTCGGCAGACTGTGAGAGTGCCAAAGGCACAGTTATCAGATAAAAAAGAAGTGCAATACCACTGGTAAGGACTGAAAAGAAAATTACATAAAACAAGAACCAGACAAGATAAGCCTCATTACCTTTAAAATCTTTAAAAAATTTCTTCATTAGCTTGTCCCCTTTAAAATGGTTTATTTATCTGTATGCTCACATGAAACATTTTATCCCTCGACAGAAAAATGGCTTTTCCCGTTGTTAAGAGTTTTATATCATCTGGATGGTATAGATACTCACGCACCCTTCTTAGTGATCCTAAGTCGGTACTTTTGACCTCTCCACTCTCACCACTGATTTGATATGTGGCTTGAAGGCTTTGACGTGTCCCAATAACATTGCTCCAATGCTCAGCATTGACTGAACTGTTTTGACGGAGCACAATATAGTTGTTACAATTCTCAATCACTTGTTCTTTGAACTGATCCGAAACATGATCCAAGTCTGAAAGGCTTTGGGTTGCTAATATGCAAGTTATGTTTGCCGATCGTGATTTATTCACTAGATCAAGTAAAGGCATCGAGGCATAGACGTTGATCTCATCTAAGATATAGAAAATCCGCTTTTTCTTATGCCGATAAAAATTACTGACGGCTTTTTTACTATCAATGATAATTAGGTTGCCAATGAGTGGAGACATTTCAGGATATAGTAGCGGATTTAAGATAAATAAAATAATCGCATTTTCTTCTAAAGCGGTATAGATATCAATTCCCGCACTACTGAATACCTGCCCTAGATCACTTTCCCTGATCGTAGCAAAGCGGGCGGATGCTCCTTCGGCTATCGCTCCACTGATTTTAGAGAGTTCAATATCTTCGACATGTTCTTCTTTGCTAATCAATCCTTTATGACTTAAATCACGACTTAGCTTGATAAAGTTGATTGTCGGCAAATAATGTGTCAGGCTCTCTAGTGATACGATGATTTCTTTCATTGCTAGAAGTCTAAGCAGTCTCCCGATATATCTTTCCGTATTGTATTTATAATGCTCCTCACTCCAATTGGTCATATTAATCAGCATGTCTTTAATCACATCTGTATTGGTATTTTTAAATGGATTGTACTTATCGCTTTTTATAGGATCATTGAAGTTAATCACATAGACTTTCCGATCTGGACAAATTTCTTTAACGATTCTAAATAAAGATCCTTCATCGGTATCACCTTTACCATCAACAACTAGCATCGGGTAATTATAATCAGATCCCGCTTTGATGAAATTGGAGAGCGCTATCGTTTTACCGCTCCCTGTTGTACCGCAAACAAAAACGTGTTTAGCGTTGCTTGGAATAAACACGTTTTTCTTGTTTGACGTACTGCCAATAAAAATATTTTCATTTTTGACTTGCTTTTCTCCTTTAAATAGTGGCTTATCTATCGCCTGCTGGTAATCATGCTCAAAGTCAAAGATTCCCTCACTTCGTGATCTACCGCCAATCAGTTTAAATAGTATCCAGAAAACCAGAAGAATGATTATAATACTAGCTACTCCTCCTAGCATATGATCTCCTCCAATTTTATTACTCTCATATTTGAATATTGAATTTGAAAGTCTTTGAGCATTGAGAGAACCTTACTATCATTCGTGAGCCATATCTGATAATCATAATTCAGATAATTATTTCGCACATTTTTTTCTAAGTTTGCTTTTGACTTTGGAGTCAGTTCAACTTCAACTGCGTACCCTTTATCCTCATAGGAAAATACAAAATCGGGCTGGTGCTTTCTCGATCCAAATCCATCCTTAATATGCAGTTCTCTTTCGCTTTCAATATCTGCAAGTGCAAGGCCGTATTTTTTAATAAAATATATGAGGCTGTCCAAAACCAAAATATCATGGCTGATTTGCTCTAAACGTATTTTGTGTTCTCTCTTATTCGCTCCAATTAAGATACGCCCTTTATGGGTTAGTGTATAAAGATACGGCACCCCGTACAGATATTTTTTCCTGCTTAGATATTCTGCCTCGACCAATGCTTTCAATCTTCGATCAGATGCCCTTGATCCAGTAAAGCCTATTAGTACCCTCACATGACGACCGAGAGCAAATTTAAACCGATATACCAGCCTCAATATCTCCATATCACGATCAGTTATAATCAACTAAGTAATCCCCCTCCTTATTCCCGCTTACCTTTTTTTAACTCCTCTTATCCTCTCACCACTATTTCCCAAATTATTTCCCACCCACCGAGCACTCCCCTATATAATACTAACGTAGTAATAGATGGGTCTCGGGTGCTGATGCGCCCTTTTCAGTAGCCGAGACCCATCTATTACGGAAGTAGCAAGAGTGCGTAAATACGTAGTATTTCGGCGGGTGGGCTAATCTCATGTACAGTCTATTACCTGTTCTTTGTCACTAGAACGGGTTGGTACGTACTGAAAAGACACTTTTTTATTTTGGGAAATAAAAAAGTAAGGGCTGTGTGGCAAGCCCTTACTGAAATTTATTAATTCTACACATTAATTAATCAATAGAATGCTGAACAATCTTTCTACCGGAGCGGCTTTCTGCTTCAGCTGCTTTTTTGTTGAAAAGGTAATCACCATCATGTATTTTTTCTACTTCAATTTTTCCATATTTTGTATGTATTAAAAATGAATAAAGGAACCCCTCTGCACCAACCTCATCATCTGTCGTTTTACATCTTATTAAAAAAGCAGTTTCATAAAATCCTAATAGTGCACTCTCTACTTTTTGCTCTAATAGGTTAATTTCTTCCGTATTTCCTGACTTTTTAAGATTATTTATTCTTTCTATATCAAGAGTTTTAATGTTATGATTAAAGCAAGCATATGCAAATGGCATTGTTAAAGTCACTTGATTATGACCAATAGGAAATTTAACATCAAGAACTTCCACATCAGTAAAAGGAGATTTATGATCAATCATGGTATATGCTTTTTCTATCTTTATTTCGCTAATCCGAGAGCCAAGTGATATTTCTACTTCAATCACATTAAATGCAAGAACTATCTGCTCTAACAAAATAGTCTTCGATACATCTTTAGGTAACGTATTAATGAGCATATATTTTTTTCCGTCATAGTCAAAAACGGTGCTTTTTTGAAAAATATTAGGGTCTAAAATTTTTTCTATATCAAGGAAATTTGAAATATCAGGTTCATCTATAAATCTTGACGCTTTTGAGCCACGAAACACCTTAAGATTAGCAGGAGATATTTTAATACTAATTGCATCTGGTTTCGGTCTTTTTGCTTCATATTTTGCTTTTTTTGATTCGTCAAATGCTTTTTCAGACAATTCGTTAGCTTCTTTAGATAGTGTATTAGCAGTTTCTGATTCGGTAATTGCTTTCTCTGCCAGAATGTTTGCTTTTTCTGATTCGATTATTGATTCTTTTGCTCGAGTGTTTGCAGTTTTTGAATGGCTAAGTGCGCGTAAAGCTATTATCGTTGCGAATAGTGCGGTGATTATTGGAATTACTAGTAGTCCCAATATTTGCATTACATTTTCATCCATAACTGAATGCCTCCATCTTGAATTTACTGTCAATTATATAAGAAAAAAACCAGATTTTCAACCTGGTTCGACAATAAAATTTGCTATTTTATTATTTTTCAATAACATTACCATCAACATTTCTTTTAATCTCTGCGCTCCACTCGTCCCAGTCATCAGCAAATTTTCTTATATTTTCAAACTCGCAATCTCTTAACAAATCAATAAAATCAGTTATTCTATATTCTAAATGTGGAGAGCACATTTCCATTGCCTTTGCAACAAGCTTCCCGTATAGTTCGCAGTTAATAGCTTCACTTTTAGAGTAGCTCATACTAATACTAAAATCCGCAACATAATGATTTAAACTATCAGAGCCTAAGTATGAATATAAATTTAACCTTATTGGCCAATCAATTATATAGTCTCCATCAGATGATTTAATTTGCGGTAATAAAATTAAGGAGCTCCTAGTATGATTCGTTCGTTTAAGAAAATCAACCTTAAGTTCTAATTCAGTATCTTCACTTGAAAAACGTTCTATTCTTTGATCTATTTCATAACCTTTAAATACTTGTTCGACTTCTTGTCCCCAGTCTCCTTTACCACCTACAAAATCATACTCTTCTAATAAACGTGTTCTTGTTGTTATTATTCCGAATTTACCCTCTTCTGTTCCTCTTACATCACTTAATATCATAAAAACCCTCTTTCTTTTGAAAATAATACCGCATATGCTACCAAATAATACCTAAAAAGTCAAATTTACTGATGATTTGTTTTTTACCTACCCAATTTTATTGCTTGCCAATCCCCGATAAACCCTTTCATATTTTTGAGCGGATTAAAGGTATCAAAATCCCAGTGTAAATCTTTCCCAAACATATTCACATAAAATTGAATAGCACACATCCCCTTTTCATAAACTCATATCAACTGCCCAAAAGGAGCTTGATATGAAAAAAGCTGATGCTGAAAACTCAATTAAAATTATCATAGTGAACCCACCCGCAAAAGAACAAGCCGAAGAACGCATAAAAAAACTATCTCAATATTTGAGCGAAATATGGCGAAACCCCTCAAATATCAAGTAGTTTTCCTTATAAAAATTCGATTTTATCTAACGCAGTAAGGAGGTTCATATTCCGCTAGGTAAACTGCATTTATTTAACATTTGAAATGCTTAATCAAGACTGGAATAGTTATCAATTAAATGAATATGCACTCCGCTTTTACCTATCTTTATAAAATCTATAACCTTTTTCAAATCTGCATTCGTAATTGTATTTTCGTTTAGAAAATCGTCAATGCTTCTTTTTTGTAGCTCTGCTATCAAGGCATTTTTTTCTTGCTTTATCGTTTCCCCGTGAACATCTGAAAGCTCGGACTTAATTGTTTCTATTTCTATGTTTAACCTTGTTATTTCTGTTTTGTATTCCTCGATGCTTAACATATCATTTAAATATAGCTCTTTATTTTTTCTACAATGTCTCTCTAGTTTCTCCTGTCTATTTTTTAGTTTCTGCGTGTCCGCCCTGCCCATTTTTTCCTTATATGCTTTTTCCGCCTTTTTAATTGCCGATTCTATAAAATTCTTATCCTCCCCCACTAAACCGCGCAAGTAATTCAAGATAAAGTCTAATAAGTCTTTTTCCTCTACTGTCTTGTTATTGTCGCAAAATTTCCTCCCAAGGGTATTTAAACCAGCACATTTGTAAAATTCACGCCTATCATTTTTCCTATCATATGATCTTTTTTCATACGAACGGCTACAATGTTCGCATTTTATAAGAGTTGAGAACAGATGCCTTGATGATTCTCTGCCCAGTATATGGGTATATTTGTTTTTATATATTTGCTGATTTCGCTCTAATTTATCCTGTGCTTGATAAAATATCTTATCTTCTACGATTCTAAATTGTGGGCGGTCATGTACTTTCCATTCATGCTCTGGACGCATAGTCCTTTCGTGTTCTAAAACATCAACGGTTTTGCTTTTATGATTGATTAGAATACCTATGTATAGTTTGTTTTTGAGCATTCGTCTAATCGTTCGGGCGTACCAGCGTTTACCTGATAGTTTAGTCGGAATTCCTAACTCATTAAATTTAACTGCTATGGTTGCCGTTCCCATACCATGATTAACATACCAATCAAACATATCTTTTATAGCTTGGGCTTCTATATCATTTGGCACAAGTGTATAATTGTCTATTCTGTCATAGCCGAATACCCTCTGTGGCACTCTGCCTTTTTCTGCATTGATTTCTTTACCGAATGCTACACTTTTTGAAAGATCAGTTGATTCTTTTTGTGCGTAGCTAAAAGACATTGCAAGAAAGGCTTCGTTATCAAGTTCGCCATTCATATTATTTAGCGTAAATTCGGTTTCTACTCCGTTTCTTCTAAGTTCACGGACAGATGCTATCCCATCAACCACATTTCTGGCAAAGCGTTTAACATCTTTAACCGCAACAATATCAAACATCTCATGTGCCGAAGCACTGATCATTTGATTAAAATCAGTGCGTTTTTTTAGTGAAGTGCCTGTTATGCCTTCGTCAAAATATATTTTAACAAGGGTATATCCTCGCTGCTTTGCATAACTTTCAAAATATCTCTTTTGGTTTGCTATAGAGGTTTTTTGCTCTTCCCTGTCGGTTGAAACTCTGCCATAGCCCACCATTCTTTTAGGGGCTGATGTTTTTTCTTGATGAAATTTACTCCTTAACATTTCCATTCTCCACATTTGTTAGATTTTTCTCTAAATCTGCCAAAATCTTTTGAATGATAATTTCTTGTAGTTGCTCTTTTATCTTTTGTGGGTTCGCACCGTGAACTGTAATATCCATAGATATAACCCCCAATTTCTTATTGGGTATATCCTATGAACCCGTCCGCAAAAAAATATCAAGAGCAAAAAACAAGGCTGCCTTTTTGAGCCTTGTTTTCCCTATTTCTCTATTAAGGGCAAAGTTTTTCCACCACGGCGGTGGGGAGATTGGTCTTGGCTAAAGAGTGTTCATCCAATCCGCCGACCACGGTGTCGGAGGTGAAGATTTTTGCGTTGCCCTCACTGCCGAACAGGATCACCC
>WQVX01000083.1 GCA_009785615.1 Defluviitaleaceae bacterium
GGCATCTTATATCGGACTAATGACGTATTTGATTATATCTATAAATTTACGCCCGATACAGGGCAATTATCGCTGTTTGATATTTGAAAGAGCAAAAAGGAGCAGATTATGAAAAAATTTATTGCAGTGGTTGTATTGTTTATGTTTATCATGTTGACGGCTTGTGGTGGCAATGATGTCACGCCTGTCGCACCAGAGCTACCAACAACTCCAACAGCACAAAATGAAAACAACCAAACTGATGTTGTAAGCCCAGAAATTCCAACAGTAAGTTTGCCCATAGATTTACCCCCAGAAGAATTAACAATCCAAATTGATGCGGCGACAGACGAATTACTAAGCATGTTTACTAACCTTCACCATGTAGACATAAGGATACCTGGAGATAGCGAGGGCGTGACTCTTGTAGTGTGGGCAAATCAAGCCCTGCCAAGCTTTGCAGTTATAACGCTAACCCACGATTTGCTGGAAGATAGTGATGAATGGGGATTTAGACCTACCGACAGCTTTGGTTCCGTTGACATGCTACTACCGGGCGAAGCCTTTGTTATTGAAAATTTTACAGGGTTGGGAACGCTGCCTCATCGCGGCATTAGCTTTTCAGATGAACATGGCGCAAATACAAGGGTTTTCTTTTTCCAAGAAAACCAAGTTATGCGATTTCCGTGGTCGATGGATATTATTTTGCTCATAGGCTGACCTCCTGTGATTTTGATATAGGGGTATAATTTTCATTTTGCACGCCGCCGTCCTTTCAGCGGCGAGTGGTTTTTGGAGCATAAAAAATAGGACTAACGCGGCAAACCCAGTGTTTTCAAGGGTTTTTCGGGTTAGTCCTATTATTACACATTCCCACCCTCACGGGCTTACGACCTCAAGAACTTATTGCATTAAAATGGGAAACGGTCAATCTTGATAACAAAACCTTATCCGTTGAAAGTGCAGTAAACCGTACACGGGAATTTGATAGTGATGGTAACGTAATCGCTAGGGGACTTGCCGTAGGTAAAACCAAAACACCAAAAAGCGTCCGTACAATTTTAATCCCAGATGCCACAGTAGAAGCTCTGCGTGAATGGCAAGGGTATTGTGAGTAAAATAATATCCACAGCGAGTTTGTATTCCCTTGTACCAAGACAGGGAAAATGCGGAGTACAGGGCTACGCAGTATATTAGAACGTTTCAAAAAACGTTATGGGTTGGCAAGACGAAAACCTAACCCTTTATACCTTCCGTCACACGTTCGCTACAATTCTGCTAGAGCAACGAGAGAATCCTAAAATTGTTGCGGAGTTGATGGGACATACAAAAGTTTCCACAACGCTAGACCTCTATAGCACCGTATACAATACCGTGTACGAGCAGACCGCCCAAACACTTAATGGAGCTTTTGTAAATCTTACCAAAAAGAAAAATCCGCCAGACCCCCTACAGGTTTGACGGAAACTTAGACCCTCTAAAATCTACTGCAATTTTTACTGCAACGCAGATAATTTTAGGCGGTTTTAGAGGGGAAAACCCTAAGCTCTCAAGCAGATTTGAACTGCCGACTTCCTCCTTACCAAGGAGGTACTCTACCCCTGAGTTATGAGAGCGGATGTTGATTTTACTGGGTTTGGCGGTATGCCTTACCCGCTTGGAACTCAAATTGCAGTAAATTTTTCAGTAATTGCAGTAAACCATACGCAGGTATATGCCATCCTTACCAAGGAGGTACTCTACCCCTGAGTTACGAGAGCAAATGTTCTTCTTCGGCACAACGTATAAGTACATTTTATCATGAATTAATAACAATTGTCAATATCATAATTTTTTGAATTTCCCCAACAGTCGTAGTTGAATTGTGGTCGATAGCAACTATATCATCACTTATCCCAAAAAGTTGTATCCTACCTACAGCAACACTTTTGAGGCAAAAATACATTTTGGCCGGATGGGACTTTTATTACAAGCGTTGGTAATTCCGATGAACTTTACTTTAGGTGTGGTTTGTGCTAGTATTTTTGCACATAGGCTGAAAGGAGGCTCTCTTATGCCACCTAAGACAAAGATTTTAATTGTAGATGATGATATCCATATTGCAGAGCTTATAACCCTATACCTTAATAAAGAAGGGTATGAAACAAAAGAAATTTATAATGGGCGTCAAGCGGTTGAATCATTTCCAACTTATTCGCCGCACTTAGTATTGCTGGATTTAATGTTGCCGGAAATGGACGGTTATCAAGTATGTCGCGAAATCAGAAAAATGAGTGCTATTCCTATCATTATGTTAACTGCCAGAGGGGAAACATTTGACAAAGTTTTGGGATTAGAAATGGGCGCAGATGATTATGTTGTAAAGCCTTTTGACCCTAAAGAGCTAATAGCACGAATAAAAGCCGTTTTAAGACGCTATGAAAGCAAGGAACCCTCCGGAAAGATAGTAGTATTTCCTAATCTTTCTATTAGCCAGTCCACTTATTCTGCTACATATCATGGAAAAGAATTAGAATTGCCCCCTAAAGAATTTGAGCTTTTACATTTTTTTGCCATGCATCCTAACCAAGTGTTTACTAGAGAGCAGTTGTTAGATCAAATATGGGGATATGATTTTGTGGGGGATTCTCGTACTGTAGATGTACATATTAAGCGTTTGAGGGAAAAGATGACTAAGGACGATAGCTGGGCTATCAAAACAGTGTGGGGGGTAGGCTATAAATTTGAAGTATAGACCCTACCCCAGGATGTGAATTTTGTGACTTTGGTTAAACTGCTTGTTTACTAATTTGTACCGCGAGAACGTACGGCCTCGGCATATTGCTCTAATATAAACTGGTTTCTAAATTCTTGCACTCGTGGTATGTATGCAGTAGTTTCAGCAAAAGGAGGCACACCACCATGTCTGCGGACGTTACCTGCACCGGCATTATATGCTGCTAGTGCCAATGTTTCGTCTCCATCAAACATATCTAACATCCGTCGCAGATATCTTGCACCGCCATCAATATTTTGAACAACATCAAACGGATTTGTAACTCCTAAAGATGCTGCTGTACCCGGCATTAGTTGCATAAGGCCCATAGCTCCTGCACTTGAAACTGCATCCGGGCGAAAATTGCTTTCTGTACGCATAACTGCTTTAATCAAATTTGGATCTAAATTGTACCTATCTGCGGCGGATAAAATTGCATCGTTGATGGTTTGCCGCTCGGGGTCGTCTGTTTGGGTTGATTCTGCAAAAAGACGCAACACATCATCAAATGTTGAAGGAATAAGGTTTGGTGTCCCGTTTCTATTATTATCTGTAACGATATCAGAAGATTCAAAGCTAGTACCGGTTACTCCTGCGCCGGGGTTGCCAACGGGTGAACGTGTCATATTATGTAGCACCATGTCAGCACCCGGAATACGTGATATAATGTTATTAAATATCTGGTTGTGCATACTTACTGGATCTGTCATTTAAACACCTTCTTAAACAATAAATTTTGCTTCATGCTAAAAATTTAGCACAATACAATTTTAGCTTAAACAGAAGGGTTTCGCAAGTTGTTTCCTTATAAAAAATTCAGGCATTTCCCGGTAATAATTATCTTGGACTCACCGTATAATTAAGCAAATATTGTTTGCGGAGGAGTTTTATGCCAGATGTTTTAAAAAGGATTATTTTGCCAATGTTATTGTTGGCCGCAAGTGTATTAACCGCTTGCCAAGCGGAGCAACCGGCACCTGCACCGGAACCTACAATATATGAGCGCATACACGAGCAACTTGTAAACTTACAAACATACCGCGCAAAAGCAACAGTAGAGTACATATCAAACAGAGGAAGCAATATTTACGAGACTATCCAACATGGCCGTATTACCGGAGAATATCGCATTGAAGTTGTTGCCCCCGAAAATGTGGCCGGAAATATAACCAGTTTTGATGGGCAGCATATTTACCAGTTTAGCAGTAGAATAAATGGACGTGTTACAATTGTAGCCCGTGAAACCAAAGAAAGAAGCGAAATTTTTTTAACTTCTTTTATTAGAAATTGGAGCACCGGTCAGGAGACTTCTGTTTCTGTAACTAATATGGATGAAGGGCAATATACAGTACTTGAAGCTGTTATTCCCGGAAGCCACCCTTATTTAGCTACGCAAAAACTATGGGTAAGCAACGAAACACTACTGCCGGCCAAAATGATAATTTTTGATCCTGACGGAAGTGAAAGAGTAATTGTTACATACCATAGTTTCGAGTATAATGTAGAATTAGATAATAGATTATTTACGGTTTAGCCAAATTAACCAAATAAAATTTTAAAAATAGAGGAAGGATATATGTGGAATACAGAAGAGCATGGGCGGAAATAGATATTAACCGCCTAATACACAATGTCCGCACTGTGCGCAATGCAATACCAAAACAAACAAAATTATTAGCTGCTGTTAAAGCAGATGCCTATGGACATGGTGCGGTAGAGGTAGCAAAAACTTTATTAGAAAATGGTGCCGATACATTAGGTGTGGCCTTATGTGAGGAGGGTATAAAATTACGAAAAAACAACATAACTGCACCTATACTGGTTATGAGTTATACTCCTGAGCCACTTTTAAAATCTGTGGTGGACAATGGGCTTATCCAAACAATCTTTTCTGCCGAAGGTTATAAATCGTTATCACAGGCCGCAGCCCGATGTAATAAAAAGGCGGAAGTACATATTAAAATTGATACAGGTATGGGGCGGTTAGGATTTTTACCTGAGCACGCTGCTGTTGATACCATTTGCAACATATTGGAAGATCCATTCTTACATGTAACAGGAATCTATACTCATTTTGCTACATCAGACGCTATTGATGCAAGCTTTATGTACGAGCAATATTCGCGTTTTAGGTACATATTAAATTTATTGGAACATAGAGGGGTAAATGTAAAGCATTTGGTTAAACATGCGGGCAATTCCGGCATGTTGGCACAAACTTTGCAAGAAAACTTTGTTAAGCCAAATTTTGACATGTTTATGGATATGGTGCGTATAGGGATTATGCTTTACGGCCTTCCGCCTTCGTCAGCAATGAGTCATGTATGCGATACTTTAGGTTTAAAACCGGTTATGCGCTTGATGACCAGAATAAGCATGACTAAAGTTTTACCACCCGGGTCGGGCATTAGCTACGGACATTTATTTCATACAGAAAGAGATACCTTAGTTGCCACTTTACCTATCGGATATGCCGATGGATACCCTCGCCTCCTTTCCAACAAGGGAAAGGTTATTGTAAATGGGCATACTGTTCCGATTATTGGGGCTATTTGTATGGATCAATGTATGATAGATGTCACAGAAGTTCCGGATTCCAAGTCTATAAAACCCGGTGACGAAGTAGTTGTATTTGGCGGCCTTGGCCTATGTGCTGACGATTTAGCTAATGAAATTGGCACTATTGGCTATGAGCTTGTGTGTGGAATAGGCAAAAGAGTCCCAAGAGTGTATGTATAAAAAGAATCTGATGCGGTAAGAATAGAGATGTGTGCCAGGTAAAAATTGTTTATTAATACAGGTAAAATTTTGGAGTTTTTTTAGGATGTGAGTTTGTGTATGTAAGGCGAGGCGACATTTTTTATGCGGATTTAAGTCCGGTGATAGGATCAGAGCAAGGTGGCGTAAGGCCGGTATTAATAGTGCAAAATGATGTGGGGAACAAATACAGCCCCACCGTGATATGTGCGGCTATTACCTCACAAATTAATAAAGCAAAGTTACCAACCCATATTGAAATTGATACAGTACAATCCACCTTAGTACGAGATTCTGTTATTTTATTAGAACAGGTACGTACTATAGATAAAAAGCGTCTGCGTGAAAAAATCTGCCGACTGGACGAGCAGTTGATGCACCGTGTAGACCGTGCGCTGTCTGTGAGTTTAGGACTAGGTTGATACATAACAGCAGCGAAAGAAAACTTGGAAGAGGGATGTGTGTGAAAATCACACACTCTCTTTTTTTAACACTTTTCCAACACGTGTTACATGTGTTAAGATGATTCAATGGGAGGTGGGCGTTTGAAATGACCATGACAGGCAAAGAGCTGGTAAATCGATTAAAAAGAAATGGCTGGAAATTAGACAGGGTGCATGGTAGCCATCATATAATGATAAAAGAAGGCTATCTCCCTGCGACTGTGCCGGTTCATGGTAACAAGGATATTCCAAAGGGAACGCTTAACCAATTGTTAAAGGATACAGGATTGAAAGGACGGTAAAGATATGAAAGTTGTATATCCGGCAAAGCTTATACAAGAGGATAAGGGAGAGTATTCCGTTCTGTTTCCCGACTTAAAAGGGTGTGCTACTTGTGGCGATAACTTAGAACATGCGCTATCAATGGCACAAGAAGCCCTTGGGCTTTACATTGTGGCTTTAGAAGAAAATAACCACCCAACACCTACAGCAAGTAGTCTTGATGCAATCAATGCAGAGCAAGGGGAATATATTGTGCCAATAATGGTAGAAGTAAACGATTACCGCCATAATAAAACAGTAAACAAAACGATTACGCTTCCTGCATGGCTTAATGATGCCGGAGAAAAAGCCCGCGTCAACTTTTCAGGAATTTTGCAAGACGCACTAAAACAACGACTGGGATATTAAGACCCTACGGTCAAATCAAAACAAAGCAATGGAAGAATAGTTGTGTTGTTCTTCTATGGCTTTGTTTTTTTGTTTTAATTTCAACCTGCTTTTAGTCTTGATTGTTTTACATAATAAGGATATAATTTTGTTGTTAATGTGCAAAATATGTAAAATAATAAGGGATTGAGGGTTTTTATGACAAAAAATGATTTTGAAAAATTAATAGAAGAACGTATAAAATATTTGGATAACAAGCAAATTATACATTTTTCATGGCTTTGTGCTGTACGTGCATTGCCATTTTTGGGTACTAAAAAGCCTTTTGAGTACTGGCAAGAAAAAGATAGGCAAAAGCACTTGTTTTCAATATTTAATGCTATTGATATAGTTTTTGCTGTAGCATATCTCCCAAATAATAATGCCGCCTACGCCCCCTCCTTCGACGCCGACGCCGCCGCCTCCTTTAGTGCCGCCGACGCCGCCTATAACGCCAGAGCCGCCTCCAGAGCCGCCTCCAGAGCCGCCGCCGCCGCTTCCTTATCCATTATTGGAAAACGCAATACTAACGCTTTTTATAAAACACTATTAAACGATGTAGAAATAATAAAAGCAGGTAATAAAGCTGAATTTGATAACGAGACAAGCATGTATAAAGGCTATTGGCGTAATTTTTTAGAAAATCTGGCATCTGTGAATTGCGGATATTGGGCACAACTCTATAAAAACTTATTTGAAAGCGGATTTGACCTTGATATAGATGAATTGAAACGTCGTTTAGAAGTATCTGATGAAATAAAAGCCAAGGGAGCCTCTGCTGTTGGAAAATATCTTGATGGTTTAACAGCTTTAGGCGACGATGTTGAAAATATAAACGAAGCACGTATCCTTATTTTGGGTGAAAAAGGAGCGGGTAAAACCAGCCTTGCCCGAAGATTGATTAAAATTGATGCCCCAATGCCCAAAGATTGGGAAAGCACAGAGGGGGTTATCACAAATATTTGGGCATTGCCTAAAACATCAGATCATGATAGCACAAAAGTACATATCTGGGACTTTGCCGGGCACTCTATAACCCACTCTGCCCACCGTATGTTTATGTCTGCACGGTGTCTTTATATTTATGTATACAACGGTCGAATTGAGCGCGACAATGACCCTCGCTATTGGCTGGAGCAAATCAAAATTTATGGTAACGGCTCCCCGGCATTATTTTTGATTAACCGTAAAGACAAGCATCAAGCAGAAGTGGAGCAAAAAGCATTGAAGGAAGAATATCCTTTCATTTTAGGCTTTTACGATGTAGATATTGGTGACAATGAACAAGAACTGGAATCATTTATAGAAACCGTTACAAATACAGTGCGCAATAATCTTGCATGGAGTAGTCAAAAAATGTCTGCATACGGATATAAAACCAAAGAGGAATTGCAGAAACGTTTTAAGGATGATAACTGCGATTATATCACTCTGGATGAATTTAAAGAAATCACAATAAAATGTGGTACCCCGCCGGATAAAGTTGACTGGGTGTTAGAAGAGTTAGATGTTTTAGGTATATGCAGTTGGCATAAAGATGGGAGATTAAATAATTTCCAAACGCTTGTTCTCAACCATGACTGGACAATAGACGGCATTTACAAGATTATCAATATTGGGCGTGAAGAAAAGCAAAATATACATGGGCATACACTTACTTTGCAAGATGGAGAAAAAATTTTGCAAAAATCTGAAAAATACAAATATCCCATAGACAAAGTGGAGTTTTTATACAACTTAATGCGTCGATATGATTTAGCATATTTCAATAGCAACAAGAGCATTTGTGTTCCTTTAATATTACCGCTGGATCAGCCGGAAGATTTAAAACATAAAAAAACCATATATCGTTTTGAGAGTGCGGAAAGCCTTAGAATGACCTTTGAAGTAGATAAATTTTTACCTCCTAATATTATAGCAAGGGTAATAGTCAGACGAAGTGCCAATTATGATATTTTAGATCCTGATTTACTATGGAGAAAAGGGGCAATACTGAAACATAGTAAATATAGTGAACGTGCTAAAAATTACCTAAACACTTTTGCATTGGTGCAAGAGGAAAGCCGCAGGATTATTGTATATGTTAGCGGGCTGGATAAAACGGTATATATCTCAAGCTTGCGGGAGACTTTGCAAGCAATATTTGAAGATTACAAAGGGCTTAAATTTGATTTAAAATATCATGTGTATTTTACCGAAAATACGCATCCTTCTTCCAACAAGGGGGTAGATCTCACCCATGAAACAATTGTATCTCATGTAAAAAATAATCAACCATACTGGGTACCTTCTTTGAATATACTTTGTGACCTTACTAAAACTGCAAAAGACTATGGAATTTCTATATAACACCCTTTAATTGCTTATCCCCTTTGGAGTGTGATATTATGAACCTTATAAAATTTGCAGATTATTTTAATGTATCCGGTAAATAGGAGCAATATAAATGACAACGACCTATGCTAAACAGGCTAAGAAATCAATAGAGCGTTTAGATCCCAATACAAAAAAACGTATAAGACAGGGAATACGTAAGCTACCAAATGGCGATATAAAGCGTTTAAAGAGCTATACCGACCTGTACAGACTACGAATAGGCGATTGGCGCATATTGTTCACCATGACAGCAACAGAAATAGTTATTGAAAATATTCTCCCACGTGGAGGCGCATATCAGTAGGAGGTAATCCAATGACTGCTGCTAGACAACGACTTCATACCCTAGTGGATATGGTAGAAGAAAAAGGGCTTGACACCTTATACAATGTCATGATTAGATTCATCCCGGAAGATGATCCGCTTTCAGATGAAATTACTTCACATGTTACCGCCATGGAAGAATATCGGCGTGGTGAAGTATTCGCAGAAGAAGATATTAACTGGGACTAAGCCGGCAGGAAAGACGCTCTCCAAATATAGGAAGCGTCTTTTTTACGCTGTCAATAACATCCACAAAAACTTAGTGCAAATTTTCCCCAAAAAAATAAGCTCAACCACTAAAAACGTGATTAAACTCACTAAAACTCAACTAGCGCACAAGCTTTTGATACGCCCTCTTCAAACGAGAGCCTGCCCGAGTGTCATCTATAATAAAAAGTAGGGGGGGAGTAAAAATCCAACAAATAATAAAAGCGCGTAGGGACAATGACAAAGTTCGTCATAATCACTCACGCGCATAAATTCAGCTTTAGGATAATCCTATGGGGGGGCACCACATGCAAATCTGTAGCAATACATAAAACAAACCTCGTTTCAACAACCATACTAAAGATGCACCAAAAATACGGGAGTTGAAAATAAAGTCAATTTATAGTATACTGACAGCGTTGCAGCGGCAAGCTAAACTTGTGCCTGTGAGTGATACGCTAAATCACCTACAGCCTCCGTGACATTCGTCGAAAAGTGTCGCGGACGTTGCACCAAAGGGCAAGCCTTTTTCTAAGTTTTCATTTCAAAAACATTCTAACACTTTCCTTGGAACAATTCAAGCTAATATTTCATTTTTTTTGTAAATTTTTGTGATATTATACAAATACAAATACGAACAATGCAGCTATAAATGAAAGGGATTTTTAGATGAAAACATTAGTACTTGCTGAAAAACCTTCTGTTGGCAAAGACATTGCAAGGGTGTTAAATTGCAAAAGTGCAGGACGCTCCGGCCATGGCGGGGGTGGCTATATGGAAGGGGCGCAATATGTTGTTACATGGGCATTAGGGCATTTGGTAACTTTAGAGGATCCTGAACAATATGATCCTACATATAAAAATTGGGATATAAATCACTTGCCTATTATGCCGGATGTATTGCGCCTAACTGTTATACCACAAACATCTAAGCAATATAAAACCGTAAAAGATTTGCTATTGAGAAAAGACATTGGGAGCATTGTTATAGCTACTGATGCCGGGCGAGAAGGGGAGCTTGTCGCCCGCTGGATTATTGAAAAAGCAAAATGTAAAAAGCCAATTAAAAGGCTATGGATTTCTTCTGTTACTGATAAAGCTATAAAGGATGGTTTCAAAAACTTAAAGGATGGAAAGCTTTATCAAAACCTTTGCGATTCGGCTAAGGCCAGGGCAGAAGCAGATTGGTTGGTGGGTATTAACGCTACACGCTGTCTTACTACCAAATTTAACAGCCCGCTTTCATGTGGCAGGGTTCAAACACCAACATTGGCTATTATTTTCAAAAGAGAAGATGAAATAAGAAAGTTTATTCCTCAACCCTATTATGGGATATCAGCAACTGCTGATTCATTTCGTATTACTTGGCTTAACGGTGACAGCAGCAGATGCTTTGATAAAGCAAAAATTGATGCTGTTTTTTCGCAGTTAAAAAGCATAAAAGAAGGTACTGTAACAGACGTGGTTAAAACCATAAAGAAAAAATATCCACCCAAACTGTATGACCTTACAGAATTACAGCGTGATGCTAACAAAAGGTATGGATACTCACCCAAAGAGACGCTTTCTATAATGCAGCGGCTTTATGAAGAGCATAAAGTACTAACTTATCCCCGTACAGATTCTCGATATATTTCAACTGATATAGTGCCAACTATACCGGAACGCCTAAAAGCGTGTTCTGTGCCTCCATATGCAAAAATGTGTACACAAATTTTAAGATCACCTATCCGCCCAAATTCAAATTATGTGGATAATGCAAAGGTAAGCGATCACCACGCGATTATCCCAACAGAACACCCGGTTAATTTGCAATCGCTTAATGATAGAGAGCGTAAAATATTTGATTTGGTGCTTACACGCTTTTTATCTGTATTTTACCCGCCGTTTGAATATGAACAAGTTACAGTAAAAATAAAAGTTGGAAACGAGCTATTTACTGCCAACGGAAGGGTAGTTTTGTCACAAGGATATCAAGCAGTTTATCAAGATATGGATGAAGATGAGGAAAATGCTGACACACATGCACAGGTACTTCCCGGCTTGAAGCGGGGCAACCGTGTATCTATAAACAATATAAAACTTACAGATGGAAAAACAAGCCCACCTTCGCCTTTTAACGAAGCAACGCTTCTATCCGCTATGGAATCCCCGGCAAAATATATGGAAACAAAAGACCGTGCATTAGCCGATACGCTCCAAAAAACGGGAGGCTTGGGCACAGTTGCTACAAGAGCGGATATCATTGAAAAACTTTTTGACAATTTTTTGATTGAAAAAAGAGGCAAAGATATTTTTTCCACGTCAAAGGGTAGGCAGTTGCTCAATTTAGTTCCAAAGGATTTAAAATCACCGGAACTTACAGGGTTGTGGGAGCAAAAACTTTTAAGCATATCTACAGGAAAAATGAATAAAAATGAATTTTTGCTTGATATACGCAAATATACTGCGGAACTAATTACTGAAATAAAAAGCAGTACCCAAGTGTTTCGCCATGATAACCTAAGTACTACAAAATGTCCTGATTGTGGCAAATTTATGTTACAAGTAACAGGCAAAAAAGGTGAAATGCTGGTTTGCCAAGATCGCGAATGTAATACACGTGTAAATGTTTCTATGGCGATACGGTCAAAATGCCCACATTGCCATAAATTTTTAAAGATAATTGGAGAAAATGAAAAAAGGCAAATAGTTTGTGCTTGTGGATATAGAGAAAAATACACATCTTTTGAAAAGCGGAAAAAAGAAGAACGAAATTCCATGTCTAAGAAAGAAGTACAAGCTTATTTAAAAAATGAGGAAAAAAATAAAGAGCCAAATAACAATCCCTTTGCTGCGCTAAAAGGCATGAAATTTGACTAAAATTATAAGAGCCTAAAGAGATATAAGAAGCTGTTTCAATGGGTTGAATACAGCTTCTAACAGGCTTTAAAACAGAAAGGCTAGGCAAAATGTTTAACGGATTTACTCCGCGCACAATTGATTTTATGTGGCAACTTCGCTTTAATAACAATAAAGCTTGGTTTGAAGCAAACAAAGAGGACTTTCGGCAGGATTTTCAACTTCCTATGAAAGCACTAGCCCAAGAAGTATTTGAACGGATCACATCAGAATATGGCGAACATGGCTTTATTCATAAAGTTTCGCGTATTTATAAGGATGCACGGCGTGTACGTGATGGCGAGCCGTACAGGTGCAATCTATGGTTTTCCATCGAAAGGCCAAGCGAAGAATGGACATCTACACCAATGTTCTGGTTTGATTTGACTCCCGAAAGTTGGAGTTATGGGCTGGGATATTATCAGGCAAAGCCAATGACAATGGCAAAATTTAGAGCGCGTATTGATCGTGATCCTGAAAAGTTTGAAAAGTTTATCGCTCCGCTTGAAAAACAGGAGGAATTTACACTTGATGGAGATGAGTACAAACGCAAAAAAGAGGCTCCAACGGCAAAAACAGCCTTATGGTATAACAAGAAATCTTTTTCGCTAATCCATCAACAGCAAAACGGCAAGGAACTGTTTTCTCCTGAGTTAGCAGACCGCCTTGTCAGTGGTTATCAATCTCTGATGCCGTTTTACGACTATTTTATTACATTGGATGCCGACCCTGAGGGTTAAGAAGCATATTTTAACCCCGTGCGTACTTCAGCAGATAAAAAACGTGAGTTTGATGAACAAAAACCGTTCATTAAACTCACGTTTTTTTAGAGCTTATAGCACCTCCACTTCCTTTACAAGCAGTGGAAGCATATTAATGGACAACGAGATAAATATTAAAAGCACAATATTGACCAGCACTCTATTGGTCTTGTAATTAGTATTTTGGATAAGCACCAAGTCTATCCATTTCTACAGATATAGAAATGAATCCCTTTAACTTTCTTTAATTATTGCTCTATCATACATACACACCTTCAAAACCAAAAACAAACAGAGAGAAAGAAAAAAGCAGAAAATTAAATGGATTTACATTTGCACAGAAGTACAATTATAGAAATCAACATAACTACTTAACAATAAGGTCAAGCCCTCGGTCAATTAGTATCGATCAGCTTAATGCGTTACCACACTTACACCTTCGACCTATCTACCTTGTGGTCTACAAGGAACCTTACTCGTTCTTGA
>WQVX01000084.1 GCA_009785615.1 Defluviitaleaceae bacterium
CAAATAACAGTGGCTAATGGCTTTACTGATAAAGAATTACTTGAGGCGGCGGCATTTGCAGAAACATTTTCAAGTCACCCCATTGCTCTATCTATATTAAATGAGTATGGTGCAAAGGTTGATGAAAAAGGCTTAACTAAATATAACGAAATTGCAGGATATGGAGTTAGTGTTAATGCAAATGGAAAAAGAATTTTGGCTGGAAATGAAAAATTAATGAAGAAAAATGGGATTACTTTTCATGAAAACGAAAACTTTGGAACAAAAGTTCACATCGCTATAAACGAGGTATACGCAGGTTGTATTGTTATTTCAGATGAAATAAAACCGGATAGTCATAATGCTATTTTAGAGCTGAAAAATTTAGGGATTAGAAAAACAATAATGTTGACAGGTGATACCCAAAAAGTTGCCCAAGCTGTAGCTGATAAAATAAATATTGATGAAATATATGCCGGTCTATTACCTCAACAGAAAGTTGAAAAAATTGAATTATTTAACGAACAAAAACATCCTCAAAAGGCACTTGCTTTTGTTGGTGATGGAATTAATGATGCACCGGTTTTAGCAATAGCTGATGTTGGCATAGCAATGGGAGGACTTGGCTCTGATGCAGCTATTGAAGCTGCTGATGTAGTATTAATGACTGATGAGCCTATGAAATTGGTTGAAGCTATAAAAATTGCACGATTTACAAAACGTATAGTTTGGCAAAGTATTATTTTTTCTGTAAGCGTTCAAATATTATTTCTTTTTCTTGGTACTATGGGCATAGCGTCTATATGGGAAGCTATTTTTGCAGATGTTGGAGTATCGTTATTGGCAATTTTTAATACTTTGCGTATATTGAAAAAGTAAAAATTTCATTTCGATTTTTTTTAGTCTTATCACAATTTCAGCAAAATGTAACAAAAAATTATATATTAATTTTCAATTACTCTTATATAGTTTGTGAAAAATTGGTGTATTTTTAATTTTTTTTTAATTTTTGCACAATTGTGCGCAATTTGTAAGATAATCGTAAAAAAAACTTTCTCCACTTGCAATATAGTGATATAATGTAATGAAAAATTTATTGCATACCATCGAGGTGCATTTTAAATGGAGTATATCACCATTAACGGCGGGAAAAGACTTCAAGGTACAGTACAGATAAACGGCGCGAAAAATGCTGCTGTTGCTATTATACCGGCAGCTATAGCTTCGGCCGGAGTATGCGTTATAGATAACTTGCCCGCCATTAGAGATGTTCATGTTTTAGTTGGTGCTTTGCGCAAGCTGGGGCTAAGCTGTCAATTTACAGATGAACATACAATCAAGATAGATAGTAGAGATATTTCCGGCAGTGCAATTACTTACGATCAAGTAAAAGACATGCGAGCTTCATACTACTTGCTGGGTGCCCTTCTTGGGCGTTTTAAACGTGCAGAAGTACCTTTGCCGGGCGGCTGCAACTTTGGCTTGCGCCCTATTGATCTACATATGAAAGGTTTTGAGGCATTAGGAGCAAAGATACAAATAGAACACGGCATGGTGACTGCTACTGCGGATAAATTGGTAGGAGCCAATATCTACTTGGATGTTTCCAGTGTTGGTGCCACTATTAATGTAATGATAGCCGCTGTTTATGCAGAGGGTATCACTCAAATTGAAAACGCTGCTAAAGAACCCCACGTAGTAGATACTGCTAATTTTCTTAATAAATTAGGTGCTAAAATAAAAGGTGCCGGTACAGATATTATACGTATTACAGGAGTAGAGAGTCTTAATGGCGGTGAATACTCTGTTATTCCTGATCAAATTGAAGCAGGTACTTATATGATTGCTGCTGCTATTACCGGCGGTGATGTTGTTGTATCAAATATAATTCCTAAGCATATGGATTCTTTAAGTGCCAAGCTTACAGAAATGGGTTGCCGGATTATAGAAGGAGACGACTATATCCGTGTGATAGGTAGCCCAAATTTGCAAAACTGTAACGTAAAAACAATGTTTTACCCCGGTTTTCCTACAGATCTCCATCCACAGATGACTGCTTTATTATGCAAAGCTCAAGGTACCAGCTTACTTACAGAGGCTGTATTTGAACATCGCTTTCAATATGTAAAAGAATTACTTCGCCTTGGTGCCAATGTAAAGGTAGAGGGTCGTGTAGCTATCATTGAAGGAGGCACTATTTTGACAGGTGCTCAAGTAATGGCCACAGACTTACGAGCCGGCGCAGCATTAGTTATTGCAGGGTTGGCTGCTCAAGGTCAAACGACTATTGGCAATGTAAAATATTTGGATCGTGGATATGAACGTTTTGAGGATAAATTAACTGCCTTGGGTGCAGATATCAGCCGTATTCAGGTTGACGAATGATATTTTGTCCTATTGCAAGTGGATCAAGCGGTAATTGTGTCTATGTAGGTACAAACACAACCCATATTTTGGTAGATGCAGGGCTTAGTGGTAAGCGTATAGAAGCTGCTTTAGCTCAGTTAGGTGTTAATAAGTTATCAGGTATTTTAGTAACTCACGAGCACTCCGACCATGTATCCGGTGTTGGTGTTTTATCGCGACGTTATAAAATTCCTGTTTACGCTACGCCTTATACTTGGCGTTTTTTGTTGCGCCACGGTACCATTGGAACTATTGCAGATAATTTTCAGCATACAATTTTACCCGGAGTACCTGTCATGATTGGGGATATGGAGGTTTTACCTTTTGATGTCTCTCATGATGCTTCCCAGCCTGTAGGATACTGTCTACAGGGAAACGGCTATAAAGCAGTAGTTGCTACGGACATGGGTTATGTGACAGATACAGCACGTGACCTTTTAAAAAATTCCCATGTCCTTCTTATAGAAAGCAATTATGACATCGAAATGCTAAAATATGGCAAATATCCGCAAGCCTTAAAAGAGCGAGTGATGAGTTCTCGTGGGCATCTTTCTAATGTAGCAGCAGGAGCATTGCTTGCGGAAATAGTCTCAGATACCTGTGAACATGTGTTTTTGGGGCATTTAAGCGAAGAAAATAACCGACCTTTGATTGCCTTAGATACAGTTCAAAATATCTTAGATGCTAATAACATACGAATTAATAGTTTGTCTGTAGCTTTTAGACATGAGCCTAGCGAAATGATCAAGTTAAATTGACTGCGTTTGTAAATTTAATTGACAAACGGTATATGTAGATTTACAATACGAAAAATGAACACTGTGTTGTCCCTTAAATGCGGTGGTTATTTTTTTTAATGATAACTTGAGGAGAACATATATGCAGGCTAAAAGTATATTAAATAGGAAAGATATATTACTAATTTTATCTATTTTGGTTGCAACTGCCGGTATTTGGATAATTATAAATTATTTATTTGCACCTGAAAAAGAAGATATCATGTTTGGGGCAATTTATCTTGAGGGACAAGCTGTTAAAATTGTTCCGTTAAATATTGATCAGACTTTTTATGTAGACAGACGACCCAACATAGTGTTTGAAGTGCATAATGGTGCTATCGCTTTTGTAAAATCAGATTGCCCGGACCAAGTTTGTGTATATACCGGGTTTATAAACAGCCCATGGCATTTTGCAGCATGTTTACCTAATTTCCTTGTTTTGTCTATACTAACAGATGATAACTACTCTCTAAACGGAGATAATGATATAGATATTATTGTAAGGTGATAACAGATGAGCCAAACAAACTTAAACACAAAAAAGATTGCTTTCCTGGGGCTTATGCTGGCACTTATCATTGTTTTGTTAATGATAGAGCGAATGTTACCACCGTTACCTTTTTTGCCGCCTAATTTTAAGTTAGGGCTATCTAATATAATTGTAATGTACTCACTTTTTTTTATTGGAAAAAAGGAAGTATTTTTCCTTGTAGTATTAAAAGCGTTTTTTAATACATTAATGCGAGGGCCTATCGGCGGCTTACTTGGTTTATCCGGTGGGCTTTTGTCTGTGATAATTATTATTCTTATTACATGGATTTTTAAAAAGAAAGCATCATATGTTGCATTAAGCATTGCGGGTGCCATTTTTCATAATATAGGTCAACTTATTGTTGCATCTATTATTCTTCAAAACCGGATGCTGATTCTATTTTACTTACCTGCAATTTTAATTGCGGGTACTATTCTTGGTACTTTAACAGGCGTTCTACTGAAAGTAATTATGCCGATTTTTGACAGGGTATATGGTAGAGCTAACAGATCTGATGGTTAGTAGATGGAGGTATGCATGAAGATAAAAAATTTTTTAATGTTTTTTTTAATATTTAGTACTTTAAATTTTAGTGCTTGCAATAACTCTAACTATGGAAACATCAACAATAATGAAATGTCATATTTGCCCAATTCATCTATATATACTATGGCTACCCCCACAAGATTTAATGATTTTTTTCTCGAATTATTTAATACTTTATCAATTGTAATTGGTTATGCTGATTCTCAAGAAGAATTTGATTATTACAGAAATATAATTTACAACGAGCTTTATAGATTGCATATGTTATTTGATATTTATAATGAATATCCGGGAATTAACAATATTTATACGATTAATAAAAATGCGGGGATTGCTCCTGTAGAAGTTGACCCTGAAATAATAGAGCTTATCAAGATTTCTAAAGAGGCGTATAACATCACAAATGGAGTATTTAACATTGCATTGGGATCTGTATTAAGTATCTGGCATACACATCGCAATGCAGAAAATCCTACACTGCCAAGTATGGAATCGTTACTTATAGCAAACGAATTTACAAATATTAATGATATAATTATTGATGAGGAAAATAGCACTATATTTTTGCGATATGAAAACATGTCTCTTGACGTTGGTTCTATAGGAAAGGGATTTGCAATAGAGCTTGCTGTTGGGCGAGCAAGAGAAGCCGGATTTGAATCCTTTTTGCTTAATGTAGGAGGAGATGTTCTTACAGCAAATGGGCCACCGGAGCGAGGATTTTGGAATGTAGGTGTAGAAAGCCCGGATCATAGTTTAAATGCACAAAGTGTAGTAGATGTAGTTTTAGCTGACAACTTAGCAGTATTTGTTAGTGGTGATTATCAGCGTTTTTTTGTTATTGATGGTGTTGCTTATAGCCACATAATAAATCCAAAAACTCTAATGCCTGCTTACAATTTCAGGTCTGTAACTGTATTACATTCAAGTGCAGTATATTCTGAAATTATATCTCTTGCTGCTTTTATTATGGATTTAGACGATGGCCTTGAACTTATGGCGCGATACGATGCTGAGGCATTATGGATATTAAATGATGGTCAAATTTTTACATCTCCGGGGTATGTAAACTTTTCCAGAGATCTTGTAAACTAATTGTATCGGCATCCTACGGCTGACGTATTGATGTCTTATATCAACGTTTGTTGGCGCAACAGGTGTGCCCAACCGATCTCATTTTGTCATCGGTTGGGCACATTTGTTTATATGGTTTACATCTTAAAATACGATACTAATTGCTTGAGCAATTCAGCTTGTGAACTGAGTTCCTCTGATGCGGCGGCGGTTTCTTCGCTTACAGCAGAGTTTGACTGCACCACTTGGGAAATTTGGCTAAGTCCTGTTACCACTTGGGAAACAGCTTCCGCTTGCTCATTTGAAGCAGTGGAAATTTCGCTTACGATGTTTTTAACATTGCTAACATTATCTACAATTGTATCAAGCGATTTAGCGGTAGAACCTGCAATTTCTGAGCCGGATTCAACGGTATTGATAGATGTGCTAATTAACTCTGTTGTTTCGCTTGCGGCTTCTTGCGAACGTGCCGCAAGAGAGCGCACTTCTTCGGCAACAACAGCAAAACCTTTTCCGTGTTCACCTGCACGGGCGGCTTCAACTGCGGCGTTAAGCGCAAGTAAGTTTGTTTGGAAGGCTATGTCTTGAATCGTGCGAATTATTTTCGAGATATTATTAGAAGAATCTTTTATTTCATTCATCGCACTAAGGGTTTGTTGCATTGCATCATTACCTTCGCCGGCGTTTGCCATTGATGTATTAGATAGTTCGTTGGCTTTGTTGGCATTTTGTGCGTTGGCTTGGGTTTGTTGGTTGATAAGGTCAACGGAAGCATTAAGTTCTTCAACAGAGCTTGCTTGTTGATTTGCGCCGTTTGCTAAATCTGTCGCACTTGTGGAAATTTGCTTTGCACCTGATAAAACCTGCTCAGAAGCAGAATTGATTTCCGACATAGTTTTGCTAAGGCTTGCGCTGATGGTGTTGATTGATTCCTTAATTACAACAAAATCGCCGATATAATCACGGGTGATTTTTACACGAAGGTCGCCATTTGCCACTTTCGCAAGGGATTGGGAAATATCCGCTACATAGGAAGCTACTTCTTCAACAGTAGAATCTGCCGCACTAAGCGCACGCCGGAATATTCCGCTATAACTTTCCGAGCTTGGATTTAAGCCTGTTTTATCTTTAATAATCCGCTCAATTTTTTGAAGGTCAAAATTGCCTTGTTTCATTTCATACAAGCACATTTCGATAACAGTAAGTGGTGCATCAACGGCTTTTGCTACATCGTTAAGCCCAAGTGTTATCTTGCGCCAATCGCCTTTATAGTTGTTTGCATCAATTCGGAAGCTCAAGTCTCCATTAATCGATGTTGCATTAACCATTGCGTCAATCTCCGCGACGACATTTTTCAAATTATTAGTAACTGAATGAACGGTATCCGGCAATAGCTGCCGCTTTCCGGGCATATTTTCTATTTTAATGGTAAAGTCGCCGTTGATTATTTGGTTAAGCGCATTCAACACTACCAACATATTTTGTATCAGTTCACCAACGACATTGTTTGTGTTGCTCATCAATTCTTTGAAAGAATTTTGATATTTGTTTTCATCAATTGTGTATTCGGTATCGCCAACTACCGAAAACTGATGTTTCAATTCAGCTACGTCTTGAACCATGCTGGTTACGACATTTACAAGCCCATAAACATCGCGTGTTAGCGTACCAACTTCGTCTGTTGGTAGGTTTGCGTCACTGTTAATATTCATTTTTCCTTGAGTAACATCACCAACAAGCGCACCAAGCCTTGTTATCGGACCGGTGATAGATTTGGTTGTTATAATAGCGACTAAAATTCCAATCACGCCACCAATAATTACAACAATCCACAATATCATAGTTGTTTGGGAAGCGTAGTCATTCATATTTCCTACACTTGCATCCATTGTGTTGGCAGCCAAGTTCATCAACTCGCTTACGTTGGCATCCAATCTTGCTATTTCACTATCGTTTGCATCTATAATGTCCAGTGTAAACGTAAGCTCGCCCGCACTTGCAGAGGCTACCACATCCCTCTTGTTTTGCTGTAAGGACGCAATATCGGACTCAATTTCGCCCAGCATTCTGCTGAGATTTGCTACAACATCCGGTGCCAAGTTAACGTCGGCATAAATTGAGTTCCTGTAACCTGTAATGTGATCTGCGATGCGGCCAAAGGCGGCATTTGAGGAAACAATCCGCCTGTCGATTTCCTCTTGCCGCACAGGTGTTTCACCGGCTTGCGCCGCCTGCCTGTTCCGATTGCGACGTATTAAGTTCAGCTCGTTCTGAATGTAACTAATGCGGGCAAAGCGGTAAAACGGCCCCTCAAGTATATAAACCGCTTCGTTTTCCAAACCTGATTGCCCCAAAGATGCAACAATTGTAATAACAATCGTCGTAAGTACCAAGAAGCCAAACCCCAAGGTTAATTTCATACCTATTTTCAAGTTCCTTAGTGCTGACATACCAAACGCTCCTCTGATTTTAAGTTATATCGCAATCTCGTCCTAGTGTCGCCCCTGCGTAAGATAATTATAACACAGCTAAACGTTGACATCATTATGTATCCAACCGGCTCCGATTTGTTACCGGTTGGAGGTCAGCAACAGGCGGACAAATAGACTTTACTTCTACATAAAAGTTATGATATAGTTTCCAAGGAAATTATCATTGGAAAAATGTGTCCTTTTTGGTATGTAGTTTAGAGCCTGTATTCAAGGCTTCTTATTTTTGTAAAAGAGGTGATATTTATGTTGTGGGTAAAAGAAACTTTAGATGAAGTTTTAGGAAAACTGAATGTAGATGCAACAAAAGGATTAGGCCAACAAGAAGTTAAAAAACGTATTAATGAGTTTGGCCTTAATGAATTTGCAGAAGAAAAAAAGGAAACTTTGCTGCAAAAGGTCTTTCATCATTTGACAGAAATAACAGCTATTATATTGATGATTGCTGCCGGTGTTGCCGCTTATATGGCAATTACTGCCGGGGAAGGTTGGGCCAAGGTTGTTGTAATATTATCCATTGTGGCCATTAATACAATTTTAGGTGTTTATCAAGAAAACAAAGCAGAGCAAGCTTTAGAAGCTCTTAAAAAGCTAAACACTGCCAAAACAACAGTAATACGGGACGGCAATAAACAGCAAGTAGAAGCAGATCAATTGGTTCCGGGGGATATTGTTGTTCTTACGGCCGGTGATGTTATTACCGCTGATGCCCGCTTGCTGGAAGCTTCCAGCCTTCAAGTTTGCGAAGCGGGGCTTACCGGCGAAAGTGAGCCGGTTGAAAAAGACCCTAATGTAACAATTGCAGAAACAGTTCCTTTGGGCGACAGGCTTAACATGGTATATTCCGGCTGTTTAGTAACAGGAGGCCGGGCTACTGCTGTAGTTGTTGAAACTGCTATGAATACCGAAATGGGTAAAATTGCAAGCCTTCTTAGCAGAACTAAAAAAACAAAAACACCTTTGCAAATCCGTCTTAAACAGCTTGCTACAAGGTTGTGTCTGGTTGCAATATTTGCAGGTATATTGATGTTTGCAATAGGCCATTTTTACTGGGGCAATGCTATACCTGATATGCTCTTGGTTGGTATCTCCTTGGGCGTAGCGGCGGTTCCTGAGACTCTTCCGATTATTGTCACCATGATCCTATCTGTAAGCGTCCATACTATGGTGACAAAGAAAACTATTATCCGAAAAATGGTTGCTGTAGAAACCGTGGGTAATACTTCTGTTATCTGTTCCGATAAAACAGGCACATTAACCCAAAATCGAATGACTATTCAACAAATTTGGCATGTAGGTAAAACTCCTACTAATGTCACAGATGATTTTACCCCGGAAGAACAGCAAATGATAGAAAAAATGGCCTCATGTTGTAATGCACATATAAACATCATAGATGGAGAAGAAAAAACCATTGGCGACCCTACAGAGCTTGCTATGATGCGTTTATCTCTCAACAAAGGCGTACCGGAAGAGGAATTGATCAAGCGTTATCCAAGGGTTCACGAATTACCATTTGACTCCGGTCGTAAGCTGATGACTACGGTTCATAAAATGGATGATCATTATTTGTCCATCACCAAAGGAGCCTTTGATAGAATTCCTGTTGCCTGGAACGATTCTTTGAAAAAAGAAGCGGTTGAAGTACATGACTCTTTCGCAAACAGGGCTTTACGTGTTATCGCTTTAGGCTATAAAAAATATGATGAACTACCCACAGATTTAAGTGAAAACGAGCTGGAGAAGGATCTTATGTTGATGGGTCTGGTAGGTATGATTGACCCACCAAGGCCGGAAAGTAAAGAAGCCGTTGCCCGTGCAAAAGAAGCAGGCATCAGCACAGTTATGATAACAGGCGATCATATTGGTACAGCTAAAGCAATCGCAAAGGAAATTGGAATATATGAAGATGGTGACAGGGCTTTAACAGGGGACGATCTCAATGTTATGAGCGAAGAAGATTTGAAAGCTCAAGTGCGAGATGTATCCGTATATGCCCGTGTAAGCCCGGAAGATAAAATTAGGATTGTAAATGCTTGGCAGTCATACGATGAAGTTATTGCAATGACCGGTGACGGTGTAAACGATGCCCCGGCATTAAAAGCGGCAGACGTTGGTGCCGCAATGGGAATCACCGGCACAGAAGTATCTAAAAGTGCGGCAGACATGGTTATTACAGATGACAATTTTGCTACTATAGTAGAAGCCATTAACCAAGGGCGTATAACATACGATAATATTAGAAAAACCGTTTACTTTTTGCTTAGCGTTAACTTTGCCCAAATATTTATTATGCTGTCCAGTATGATAATTTGGGGACATGCGGCCATTATTGCAGTTCAAATTTTGCTTATTAATGTAGTTTCGGATGGTCTGCCCGGATTTTTCCTGGCTTTTGAAAAAGAAGAGCCGGGGATTATGACCCGTAAGCCTTTGTCAAAGGATGCCGGAATATTCGCTAACCGTTTAGGCATGAAAATTGCCCAGCGTTCCATAACCTTCTCAATACTTACTTTGACAGCGTTCATCATAGGTTTTTATGAGCTTATTCCGGCCATTCCAACAACAAACAATGTGGATGTAGCTATCACTATGGCGTTTTTAACACTGTCTTTTGCATCGGTTATTAATATTTTTAATGTACGTAGTGAGCTTTCTATTTTTAAAGTTGGATTTTTGTCTAACCCGGGAGTATTTTATGCCTCATTGGCTTCTATCGGCATAACTGTTGCTATCGCTTTGATTCCACCTTTGGCTAATGTTTTTGATGTAGTGGCATTAACCCCGCTTCATTGGCTGATTGTGGCTTTGCTCTCATCTATGCAAGTGGTAACTGTAGAGATTCAAAAGTTTATTGCAAATAGAAATAGGGTGGCTTATAATTAAATAAAGATAAAAATGCCGTTCCAATATACAAAGGAGCGGCATTTTTAGAACCTGCGGTCAAGTTAAATTTATTAGGAGGCTAGGATAATGAAAATGAAAACACTATTGTTATCACTCATTTTAATTTTGAACAGTATAGTACCTATCGCGGTATTTGCTAACGAAGTTAATGTCCTCGTTGATGGACAAGCAGTAACCTTTAGCAGACAAAGACCTATAATTGTGGATGGTGAAATTTTTATACCTGTTCGTGATGTTTTTGAATTAATGGGATTTGAAGTCCTCTGGTCAGAAAGCACAAATTCGATTGTTTTGATAAGAGACAACTACATAGCTACCCTCTCACCAGGAAGTAATGTTATCCGCACAAACGAAAAAAATATCTACTTGAATGCTTCGGCGCAAATAATAGAGAGTACCTTTATGTTACCACTTCATGCAGTTTTGGGAAATGTAGATTGCTATTTCATTAGTTTAGATGCGGAAACTAATACAGTAACCATAAACCCAAGCATATCAGAAAATACAGTAATCATAAACCCAAACATATCAGAATCAAGAAATGACGATGGTAGATGGTCTCCACACGACTTAGAGCCAACAACAGTAAGCATACAGTGGTGGGGAGGCGATATCCGTAATAATATTATGCTGGAGGCTTTAGATATCTTTATGGATAGGTACCCTCATATTACTGTTGAGCCTATTTATGGGGCTTTTAGCGGTTATCTTGATAGACTGATAGTTAACCTTGCCGCAACAACCGAGCCTGATATTATGATGGTACACTATTCCTGGGTACATGAGATTGGTGCAGGGTACAATGTTTTTTTAGACCTGAACACAGTTGGCCATGTTTTGGATTTAAGTGAGTGGAGCGATATTTTACAAGCAACTATGACAACCGCGGACGGGGAACTTGCTGCTGTTCCACATGGCTTGACAGGCAGACTTATTATATACAATCGTCATATGCTTGAAGCTCATGGGCGCACTTCTTTTCCTGCTACATTTGATGAATGGATAGAATACGGCTTGGAAGTTGCACAAGGCAATACCATAGTTGATATTGGGGAAAACACTTATGCTTTCTTCCCGGCAGGGCCGGAAGCCTTGGATATCATGATATTGACTATGCTTTACAATAAGACAGGACGCAACTTGCAAGAAAACAGACAAATGCTTCACACTGTTGACGAAGTTGAAGCTGTATTCAATATTCTGGGGCGAATGATTGAAACCAACACCATTCCCACTTTGGAACAGCAAGACTTCATGGTTAATTTCGTTAACCCTGTGTGGATGGAAGGACGTAGCGGCTCTACTTTTGAATGGGCAGGTAACATATATTGGGTTGCCAATGCCATCGATTTTAGGGATCATGACCATTTTATGAATTTTGATTATACAGAAGAGAGAGGGGTAGCACTTATTCCGGCTGTTGTACCGGGTGGCAACCAAGCTGTTATGCAAAGGCCACCACTAGGCTACGCAATATCAAGAAATACACTCAATACAGAGCTTGCGGCATATCTGCTTAATTTTCTGTATACTAATGAGGAGGCTCTTCGTGTAATAGGGAGTGAATTAGGCATACCTATGTCAAGAACGGCTGCTACTATAACAGAACGTGAAGGCTTATTTTCCGGCTTACAACTGGAAGGTATAGATCTTCTCCATGCAAACCGGGCTATAATGTGTCCCTTATTTGATAATCCCTTTTTGCGCATGGTTCGTTATGATATCATTGACGAGTTTAGAATGGGTACCCTTAATGCAAGAGAAGCCGCCGAAAGATTTATTGCAGATCAGCAAGACGAACTCCTGAAAATGGAGTGATAGAAAGCAACCCCATTAAGCATAGTTGAAAAAGTCGCTCTAACAGATAAAAGAGCGGCTTTTTTAATGTTAAGTGAAATTCCTATACTTTTATAAATGATATAATTTATAAATTATTGTCAATTTTGTGCATGTAGCATAGTAAAATGTTATAATGAATTCTAAATGAAAACTAAAAGCATCAAATAATGAATCAAATAAACTCGAAAATAAAAATCAAAGAAAGTTGTATAAAGCAAGACTTTCAGGAGTGGGTAAGGATGTCAAAGGAGCAGTCATTACAAATTGCAAGAATAAAAGAATGTATCAAGCAAATTGCAAATCTTGGGGAGAAACTGGGTACAAATGTAAGCGATAGTGACAGAAAATTATCAGATGAAATTGTAGACCTTTCGATCACTATGTTTGGAAAAAAGAAAATATTGAAATCATTTACTGTATTAAAAGATAAAGACCTTGCTAAAATCCAAATTGATGAAGAAACAGGCTCTTTTAATGAAGAGGATATTATTTTTTTGGATGGCTTTTTCAAAAATCCTCTTCATAACCTTGATGCTTTTTCACAGCTTGTTGTATATTCATATTCGCACTTAAAGAAGAAAGCTGTAACAAAACATAGTAACAATGATTTAATTTTTTATGCTAACATATATTCGCGGTATAGTGGTGAGATGCATGATGTTTTTTTCATAAATGACTCAAATGAATACTATATATTTGATGATGAAGTAGTAAATTCTAAATTTAAGTTTATTGACTACATTAATGATCATTTTGGAGATGATGAAACTACTATAAAAGCTCTTGTAGATTTGTCTAAAAGTGATGGGGTTACTTTTATCAATGCGCAAAGCAAAATAACAAAAATATTCAATGATTTTTCAGAAAAAACAAAAGAAAATTACGATTTTATAAATGGCACTATTACGTTTTTAGACTTTCTGGGAATGTCTTAAAACAGTAGAGGTAGCCAAGCAACATAATTGAAAAACCAAAAATTGATAACGAGTCCAACAACCACCCTGTGCATTAAGTGAGATTTAGAAAAGCGAATCCCTTTTCTG
>WQVX01000085.1 GCA_009785615.1 Defluviitaleaceae bacterium
GGGAAGGAATATATGTGTTTGGGTCAACCAGTTCGTCTCCCCAGTTCATTAAATAAAGAGTAGTGCCATCAACGGTCATAAGAATGTTGCGGTATAAGTAAGCAGGCCCCTGTTGCATTATAGTTATTGGCCTGCGCATTCCGGGTACATCAAAAGTAAGATGTAGGCGTGCGGCAACATTAGCATCCTGTTCTATCATAGGAATTATAGCAACATCATCAGCAGTAAACACCTCCGGAATCCCGGGAGATATCGGAAATATAATTTGATATGTGGTTCCTCTGTCGGTTACAGTTAATATATTTTCTTCAAAAATCAACTCCGGATGCTGTACTTGTGGAGGTTCAAAAATAGCAGTAATGCGCCCAAGTGTAAAAATTAAGTCATTATATATATAATCTCGCAACAAAGTACCTGTAGCTACTGTTACTACCAGTACAACAGACAATGCTATTGCAATTTTACGAGAAAAATTCTTCCTTTCTCTTTGAATAATCCATCTGACTCCTAATGTTACAATGATTACAGCAATTGCTGTGCTTGCTCCAATAAGCCCCCCTACTGATCTACTGGCTACTACGCCAATCAGCATTAAAGCACCTGCAAGTAGAAATAATCCACGCCATACACGATTAGACCATGCTATGGCAGCAGCAAATAACAAGGGAAACAGCATAGCCGTAATCAGGCCAAAAGGGTTAGGGTTAAAATTAGTACCATAGGACATTTCAAACCTTGATGTCATTGGTCCGGCATCAAAGCCAATTGCTAGCCATGCAGCAAATTGCGTTTCTAAAATATCTCGGTTAATAAATTGGCTAAATCCTATAACGCCCATTATTAAAGATGAAAATAAAAATCCTGATAAAAGCATCTTTAGGCGAAAATGCCCGTTAATATGAAACATTGCTGACAAAAACACTGTAATATAAGATAGTTGAACAAAAAGACCCTCACGACGGTCATGAAGCCCCCACAAAGATGTATGGGTATATGGACTTAAAATATTGGAAAGCAATACAAAGAAAAGATATACAGCAACCATAATAATAACCGGGTTTTTTAGTAAAAGTGCAACCTCTTTTTTTATAATGTCGGAATCCGGTGCAGTGATTACAAGGTCACTAGCTTTGTATAAAATGATTACTGAGGCGCAAAGCATCAACACCCAGCTTTTGTGGTAAGAAAACATATCGGCATAGAGAGTTTCTCGTACTACGTGTACAAGATTAGGATCCACAGTAACTAATCCAATACGTACAATAATCGGGACTATTGCAGCTACAATAAACAAAACAATGCCAACAAGCCCCGATTCATCTTTAATTTTTTTTATAAATGATAACATGATATTCTCCTATATATACCAAAAATTGAAAAAAGAAGGTTTTGTTTTTTCGGTACAGTAAATTAAATTTGAATATTTTTCTGTAGTATAGCATAATCGTAACAATTCGCAACAACAAACTACTTGCATCGCCAATAAGTAACTTGAGTGTGTTAGGAAGTGTGAAATCAGAAAGGTAATAAATTGATATGCGTACTATATTTCAAAAGCAATTAATCTTATATTTAGGTACTTTAATAATTTGCTTAGCCTTATTGGGAGTGATGTTGTCTCAAGTAATCCGTACTTATTTTACAGACCAACGAGTTGAGGCATTGCAAGATTCTGCGGCAAGGGTCGCTTACTCTTTAGAAGAAATGTTTCAATTTCATTTTGGAATATTTGACTTAGGGAGGCTTAATCAAGAAATATCAGCTATGCATAGATTTCTTGATGCACGGTTAATTGTAATTAACTCAGATTTTCAGGTTTTAGCTTCATCGCAGGGGTTGGTTGACAGCCAGGCACCTCTTTATCATCGGGATTTAGCCCCACTTATGGAGGGCATTCCCATAGTTGCTTATGGTACCTTGGATGGTCTATACCCGGAACCATTATTGACAGTAGGCAAGCCCATAAGAATAGGCGATCAGGTAGTAGGTGCAGTGCTGGTGGGTACTTCTATGGCAGAGCTTGAAACTGCCATTGCAGAAATGTACCTTCTTACCTTATTAAGTATTGCCGCATCGGCAGTGATTGCAGGGGCTTTTATTTATATGTTTAGCAAAGCTGTTAGCCGCCCGTTGCGCCAAATGAACGAGGCCGCAAGGGTAATAGCAGGCGGAGATTTTGAAAAGAGAATCACTGTTCAGTCTCGTGACGAGGTAGGTCAATTAGCTGAATCTTTTAATCATATGGCAGAGAGTTTGCAGGAGCAAGAGAGAATACGTCGGGATTTCATTGCAAATTTATCTCATGATATACGCTCGCCGCTTACATCCATGCGAGGGTTTTTACAGGCTATTGATGACGGAACTGTTCCGGCAGAAAAAATCCATTACTATATTGGCATAGTAATGGACGAAAGCGATAGGCTAATTAAACTTGCCAACAATATTTTGGATGTGGAATTGCTGCAAGAAGCTGTCCCTTATTCATCTGCTTTTGATATCAACGACCTTATAAGAAGAACAGTTTTAAGTTTTGAACCTCAAGCTACTGCAAAAAATTTGCAAATACATTGTCGTTTTGCTCACAAATATGATGAAATATGGGCAGATTATGATAAAATTCAAAGAGTGATATACAATTTAGTAGATAATGCGGTAAAATTTGTACCGGAAGCTGGAGAAATTATGATAGAAGTTAATTTAGATGACGAAGCTTGTTACGTAAGTGTGCAAGATAACGGCCGTGGAATTAGTCTTGAGGATCAGCCCCAGATTTTTGACAGATTCTTTAAAGGAGATCCTTCGCGTAACGAATATAAAAAAGGAAGCGGGTTGGGGCTGTCAATAGTAAGAGAAATAGTTAGAGCGCACGGAGGGCAAGTAACTGTAAAAAGTTCTCCAGGGGAAGGATGCTTGTTTACGTTTTCAATACCTAAAACATCGGTGTAAGTTTGCATGAAAGGTTGATATACTAATGAGAAAACGAAATAAAAATGACGGATTTTCTTATATTGAAGTAGTTATGGCTATGGCAATACTATCTATTATAATAATTCCTATATTGTCGGCACTAAACCAAGCTATATTAAACCATCAATTTGCAGTTTTACGACATAAGGCTCAGGGGCAAGCTGTAACTTTAGCTTTAGAAGTTAGAAGATCTTCTGATAATATTGACAACATTTTGCAACAATTTGCAGCTAACAATGGTCATTTCGGGTATAAATTTATATATCGTGTCAGCTTGGTTTACATAGGAAGCGAGGGATCAAGTAGGCATTACACTTTAGGAGATGAGACATTAATCCCGGAGCATGTACAACCCAATTTTCAGACTCAAACTGGGTTTGAAAATTTGTTTACAAGTGGGATGTTTGTAACAGCAGAAGTTTTTGATAGCACAGGAAATTTGGCAGGATTTTCTGTAGGAAAAGTGAATTAAAAAACTAGGAGGTATAGACATGTTTGAAAATTTTGCAAAACCTAGTAAAGCATTATTGGATGTGTTGGAACAATTGCTTACAGCAAGTGAAAAAGGGAATTTTGATGTTTTTTTGGACTATAACCAAGTACCAAGTAAGGAAGCAGAAGTTTTGCGTCTGTTAAACGTGATATTGAATAATTATAAAGCTGCTTCAGAGCGCGATACAGAAAGATATAAACTTACCACCAAAGCAATGGACATTGCTTTATTCGATTCTATTTTTATTAAAGACGACCCATTTGACCCGGGAAACATTCTTACATGGTCAGATGAGTTTCGCAGATTATTAGGATGTTCGGGATTGAATGATTTTCCCAATGTCCTTGAAAGTTGGACGAGTCGCATTCATCCCGAGGATTTAGAAAAAACAATAAATGCTATTAAGGCTCATCTGTCTGACCGTACCGGCAAAACGCCATATAATATAGAGAATCGTATGAGAATGAAATCAGGAGAGTATCGCGTTTTTCGTAATGTTGGTACAACAACAAGAGATAGACAAGGCAAACCGCTTAGAATAGCCGGCGCAATTGTGGATATAACAGACATTAAGCAACTGGAAGAACAAATGCTACAGGCAAAGGAACTCTCTGAAAAAATAAACACCTACCAAAACACTGAGGCTAATGACATAGTCAAGCACCTAAACGAAGGTTTGAGCAAGGGTATATTGCAATTTGATTTTTCAATAGAAAAGTCTGACGAGGACACAGCCCAAGCAGCCATTGCTTATAAGCAAATAGGCGATACAATGAGCCATGCTGTTACCTTCATCAAGGGATATGTTGATGAAATAGCACACTTGTTGCAAGAGTTTTCTAATGAAAACTTTGATGTAGCCACTAAACAAAATTATATGGGCGATTTTATAGCCATCAAGCAATCTATTGACGGCTTAACTCGTTCAATTGGAACCTTGGTATCCGATATTCAAAAGACTACAGCGCAAGTAGAAATAGGGGCACATCAAATATCACATTCTACCCAAAGCCTAATGTCTAGCTTTGAAGAACAAGCTGCCGCCTTGAGCGGAGTGCGAGAAGCGGTAAACACTCTAACAGATAAGACCCATAAAAATGCCGCAGATGCTCAATCAGCCAATGGATTATCTGAACAAGTACAAAACGTTGCCAATACCGGAAGTCAACACATGAGAGATATGTCAACGGTTATGGAAGAAATTAAAATATCCTCTTCCGAAATAGCCAAGGTAGCAAGCATTATAGAGGGTATAGCGTTTCAGACAAATCTTCTAGCCTTAAATGCGTCTGTAGAGGCTGCCAGAGCAGGCGACCACGGAAAAGGCTTTGCTGTAGTAGCGGAGGAAGTACGCAACCTGGCGGGGCGAAGCTCCGAAGCCGCCAAAAACACAAGCGAAATGATTGCAAAATCATTAGAACGTGTTAATGATGGCGTTGCAAAATCCGCAGAAACAGCCCAAGCATTAGAAAAAATTGTTGAGGTAACATCAACCGTAACCGACGTTATTTCAAACATAGCTACGGTTTCCAACGAGCAAGCCGAAGAAATAAGCAGAATACAAAACAACATAGAAGCAATCCATCGTGGGGCAGATGACAATATTTCTGTAGCACAAGGCAGTGCTTCGGTTAGCGAAGAATTATCCAGTCAAGCTAATGTGCTTATGTCATTGGTAAATAGGTTTAAAATTGGAAGAAGGTAATTATAGAAAAAAGATGCTTTGCCCTTAACAAATGGCAAGGCATCTTTTTTTCAACCGGTGACAAAATGAGACCGGTTGCGCACACCCGTTTCCTGAAAATTCAACAAAAAAGATGACTTTGCGCCACCTTGAAATTTGCGTTATTGTGATTTTAAAGTATATCTATAAAGGTTTTCAAATATATGGAATCCACATTTTAAATAGCATTTTATAGCATTTATGTTGCCGGACCAAGTTTGAATAAAATGATAATTTGAGTTTTCATGTAAAGACATTACTCTTTTTAAAGATTCAGTACCATGTGCTTGATGTCGGTATTCTTTAAAAATTTCAAAATCATAATAACCTGATAAATCATCTGAAGTAGCAATGCAAATTTTTCCGATTTCATATTCTTCATTACAGATAATGTAATATTTTATAATTTTATTCCAAGCTCTTGTTTCAGAAAAACGCTCGCACCATTTATCAAGATCAATTTCTTTTAAAAAATATTGCTCTTGAATTTCATTTGTTTTGTTTGATTTAGTTATGAAATTAATATCAAACATTGGCTCAAAAAGATATCTATTGGACAGCAAGGAAGCCTCTATTACGTGAAGTTTTTCATCTTTTGAAGATATCCTAACACAATTTTCTTTATTACTTTCTTTACAATTTGAATAGTGGATAAAATTAAAATCTGTGCTTTTATTAGAGAAATGTTCAGCAGAAAAGCCAAAAGTTGTTTTGTCAATAGTACAACCTATCGATTGTAGCCAAACCAATTCATTTTCTATTATTTTTTCTGATATCATTTAGATGGAACCTCACTTCTGATTATTAATTTAACTGTTTCAATTGCTTTTTGCTTTAGCCATTGACAATGCTTTTCTGAAAATGGCTTAATGGCACATCCAGACATGCAAAGTGGGAAAAATACACACTTAACACATTTTTTTGATTTTGGAGCAAAGGCTGTATATTGTATTCCCGTCATGATATTTTCTAAAGAAGAATTAATATGTGAAAATGCCCCGTCTGAATCTTCAATTTGCCCCCAGCATTTATACATGTTTCCACTAGAAGATACTACAAAACAACCCGGAAAGCCTACATTGCAAAATGACTTAATGTAACTAATAGAATCTAAAGCTTCCAACTGCTCTTGAATTTTTATATACATACCTAAATCATTAACATCCGGAATTGTTGCACAGTGATAATGCGTGGATGATCCTCCATAATCCTCAATTAATGCAGGATAAAAAAATAATCTTACTTTGGCACTGATTTTCAAAGACTTAAAAAAATTACAGCTTTTTAATATTTCTGCTATATTTCCAGAATCAATATTAATCCTTATTGTTAAATCAATTTTTTTATCCAAAGACTGAATGTTTTCAATTATTTTGTCAAAAGATCCATGGCCGTCCCTCGTGATACGACGTGAATCATGCGTGTTTTTTAGTCCTTCAAGTGTAATTTGTATATCAGTCAGACATAATTCTTCAAATAAATGATAGATATTTTCCAAATAATAACCATTAGTAATTAATCTGCTTGAATAATTAAGATTTTGATTGTATGAGATTTCTTTCAATGTGTTATTTATTTCTCTAATAAGATCTACTTCTAGTAACGGTTCCCCTCCAAACCAAAAAGCAACTATCGAGTTTATTGATGGATGTCTTAAAACATATTCAAGTATAATTTCCTTTAGTTGAGAGATATTTTCGTTATTTAGAGAATGGTCATTTCTGTTTTCAAAGCAATACGGACATGCAAAATTGCATTTACTAGTAAGCATAAATGTAATGGCCATAAAATTTTGTTTTTTACGAAGTTGAGCGTTATATTCCAACAATTGATTAAATTCATCTAAAGAACTATCTACATAAAAGAATCTTTCATCTTTTTCAATTTGGTCTTTAAGAGAAATTTTACCATTAACTGTGTTGTAAATATAATCGACTCCGTCTACATTAACTATCAAATTGTAGAATGAAGGCTTTAGCAATTTAATTCTCCTCATCTGACACAATGATGTTTTTAAAAAAGCTACTTCTATGAGATATTGCAAGTGCTAAAATGAATACAAGTGATAAGTAAGCATATAGCAATATTTGAAAATTCTCGAATAAAACCGTCCCTAACCATATTCCTAAAATGGGTGATAATAAAATTATAGTATCAATTCCTGCTAAAATTTTAGCACGATTATCAGGTTCAATTGACATTACAGTATAACTAAATAGAGGTTGTGTGAGAGAATCAAAGAAACCGTATAAGAAAAAAGCTACGACTAAGATAAAAGGATTAGGGAAAATCAGTAAAAGGATGCAAATTGCAGACCCTCCAATTCCAATTTTAAATAAGCGGCTTACATATTTTCCTAATTTAGCAACCAACATTAAGCCGGCTATCTCTCCAATTGCCATGGCTGATCTAATTAAACCAAGAGCCATTGGGTTATCATCTAGTGATGTTATAACTACAGGTAATACTCTCGGAATATAGCCATATGCCAAGTTAAGAAGTAGCATAATTATTACAAAGGTTCGCAAAAAAGTAATATTCATTACAGATTTAAATGAATATATAGTATTTTTAGCTATGTTGTTTATACCGGTTATTATTGAATTTGACGCTATGTTTTTACTTTCATTTTCAGAAAATTTAATAAAAACAAAAATAATTATGGTGGATATTAAAAAGGCTAGTGCAGTTAACATAGCAATTAAACTATTAGAAGCAAATGCTAAGAGGATACCTGATAAAATGTTTGCAAGTATAACAAGTGTACGAGTTGCAATGCTTTCAGTAGCTTGATATTTGATAAATTCTTCTTTAGCTAAGCATTTGCTGGCCATTATCATTAAGCTGTTTGAAAATAAATTATTATTCAAATCATTTATCAAAATAACGGCAACTGCAACAAAGATATTTTGCGTAATTAAAGGAACCATTCCAACCATAAAAACAAGAACTACAGATATAATACTTGCAATAATTGCTAACTTCTTTTTATTATGAGAATCAACTAATATGCCTGTAAACATTGCAGTAGCTGATCTAAAAAATAAAGAGCTACCTATCAAAAATGCTACCTCTGTAATGCTGTCAGAGTTTCTGGCTACTGTCCAAATAATCAAAAAATCAAGTAAAATACTTCCAAAACCATGAGTAGCTATGGCAGCAATTAGTGAGACTTTTATATTCTTCATTTCCTATAAACGATCCTTTCATTTTATTTTTATATTAGCTTTGTTTTCAATAATGTTCTTAGCGAAAAACTCTATAGCAAAGTGAAAATAGTTACAGTTGCATTTGCAAATTTGACCATTTTCTTCTTCGGCACGGCATCCACCTCCGCAAAAGAACATAATGTTACAATTTTCACATTCGGCTTTGCTTTGATGTACCAAATCTGTTTTGATTATTCTTTTTCTATTATCTAAAAAACATATATCGCTTTCGCTTTCTTCGTTGAGTATATTTGTAATTTGATTTTCACGCGACATCATTTTTACACAAGGGAATACGTCACCATTGGAGTCAACACTAATTGCGTTGATTCCAGCACCACAATGAGTTATGGGATATCCTGTATCATTAAAAAGCATATTATCAGCAAATTTTACTATTTCATAAACTTTATAGATATCCTTTTCTTCGTTTAAAATTTGCGATAATAATTTTTCTAGTTGATTTAATGAAGGTTTAATTGTGCTGTCAACTTGTTTAACCATAAAGAAACCAGCGTTTATGTTTTGATTTTTAAAATGTTTATAAAATTCAAAAGAATATTCTATTGTAGAACTTGTTAAAACACTCATTACGCTAAATTTAATTTTCTTTTCATCTAAAAGCGTAAACATTTCTTTTACCCTTGAAAAAGTTCCACTACCTCGTGTTTTGGAATTAGTATATTCGTCATAGCCATCTAAACTTATTTGCAGACTAACAGGTTTTTGCCGAATATGTTCTGTAAAATCATTTGTGATTAATGTGCCATTGGTCACAATTGTTATATCTTCAAAATACTCTAATGCACAATCAATAATTGAGGTTAAATCAGGGTGGCAAAAGGGTTCCCCACCTATTATGACTAACTGCTTGGTTTTCATTTTTTTAAGCCAAGATAAAATCAATGTATTGTTTTCAAGAGAGACAAATTTGTTTTGTTTTTTAGAATAGCAATAATCGCAATTTAAGTTACACATTTTTGTTATGTTGTAATAGGCTTTATTTATGTAATCTATACCAAGTATATAATCTAAGTATTGATCCATTGAATCAAAATATTTCTTTTCTGGTATTAAGTCACAATTTTTGGTTTTGTAATGACGTGTGAAATTATTAAAAATTATGGATTCTCCATTAAATGAATATTCTAACATAGAAGTTAAGCTCCTTGATTATAAATTTGATTCTTTTCTTTATGAGAATTTATTCATGTTTTTTATTGAATTTGGCTTGCAAAGGTGGTTTACATTAAGAATATCAACAAAAACACTTGTCTATTATTTTAGTTGAGTTTTATGACGCAGTTTTAATAATATTTAAATCTTCAGGTGCAATACCTTCAAAAGTTTTTTTAGCCATGCTGCAAGCGAATACTTCTAAATTTTCGGGTGCAATACCTTCAAAAGTTTTTTTAGCCATACTGCAAGCGAATATTTCTAAATTTTCAGGTGCAATACCTTCAAAAGTTTTTTTAGCCATACTGCAAGCAAATACTTCTAGCCCTTCACGTGTTTTAGCCATATAGAACAACCTCCTTATAATATACCACCTTTGCAAACCAATCTGACAAGTGCTTTGTTAGATTATATGCTAATTGTTTAAAACACAAATTTGAAACATGGATAAATTTTGTGAAATATGGCAATAGAATTTTCTTGAAAATTTTGTTCAAATAATAAATTGCTGTTATTTTGTTTCTATCATCTTTGTTTTTTTGGGCATTTATTTTTCTTATTTTGTCGAAATTTGACTTAATTTAAATTAATTTATCAAAAAATAAATAATAATGACGAAAATTGAAGATTTATTTTGGAGTTGAACCATGAATTGTGCTTAGTAAGCAAAGCGAAAGTATTTGAGCTGATAAATGGAAGGCATCTTTTTTCAACCGGTGACAAAATGAGATCGGTTGCGCACATTTCTTTCCTCAAAATTCAACAAAAAAGACGACTTTGCGCCATATTAACGTTTATTAGACAAAATTACGATATACATAAAAGTTATTTTTTCGTCCTGACAAAATTTGACTATTGGCAAACATAAGGAGATGGTACTTGATGATTTGTAAAAGATTTAGAAAGGTAATTAGTATTTTTTTACTTGTTTCTGTACTGGTGAACAGTAGCTTTAACATAATAATCCCTGTTTATGGTGCAGAGCCTACAGAGTTTGGTGACATACAGGTTTTTATGCCTGATGCCCCTGTTATTGGTAATACCGAAACGATTTCAAGCTCTACCATTGCTGTGCCTGATTTTCCAATGCAAAATATTATGCCACGTACTATATTTCCGGCACAATATAATTTGGAAAGAAACTGGCAAACGCCTGTAAAAGATCAAGGTAGAACAAATTTATGTTGGGCATATGCCAGTATTGATGCTATAGAAGCATCAACCTACAAAAATACCGGTACTATGATGAATTTCTCTGTTAGGCATCTTGCACACGCTACAAGTAGCCATGGTGGCAATGTCGCAGGCTTTAACAGATCTCCTGGTGCTGCCGGGTACCCTACTATGGTGATGTCATATGCTATGCGTGGTATGCTCCATGGCATGGTTTTGCATGTTGATGACCCAATGCCTAATGCACCTACAGGACTGGCTGCACGGCCTGTTGCTCAAACTGCTGCTATACCGGCCGGATACCATGTACCCAGTTCCTATCAGTTGACAAACCTCAATATGTCTCAAGCAGTTCGTAATGCACGTATAAAACAAGGCGTAATGGAGTTTGGCGCAGTTGCAATTGTTCAACGTGCCCCATCAGGGCGTGGTTTCAATCCAATCCATAACACTTGGAATAGTGGCAGTACTTCTACCAACCACGTTGTAACTGTAGTTGGTTGGGATGCCAATTTTTCCGGAGATTTGTTTAACACAAGACCGCAAGGTGATGGTGCTTGGCTTGTTAAAAATACCTGGGGTGATTGGTGGGGCGATAACGGGTATTTTTGGATGTCGTTTTATGACTTTATAGGTGGAGCCTACGTCTTTTCTCCGGTCACTTCTTTTCCTACTGATATAGCAAACATATATGAATTTGATATTCCGGGTACCCATGGTTGGGTGACTCCGATTTTCCATATGGCAAATGTTTTTACGGCTGAAAATCCTAACGAAATACTTACAAGTGTACGAATATTCAACAACTTAGTTGGAGAACGTGTAGATATCTTTTTTATTCCTGATTTTGATAGCGTTAATCTTTTAAATGGGGTAAGCCAAGGTTGGCTGTCACCTGTATATTCATTTACAGCCACTAGAGCAGGATTTCACAATATAGAGCTTCCTCTTCATGTTCAAGCCGCTGTTGGCAACAGATTTGCGCTTGTTACTTCTTCAAGCACCGGAAGAATGCCCATGGCCTCTAATAATCTTGGAGGAGAAACATATCAATTTTTTAATGGTTCTTGGGCACCAAGTCGGTTTGCTGCATCTGTAAAAGGAGTAACCGGGATGCCCGCTGAAGGAGTTTTGTCATATCGTATTGTCGGTTCCGGAATTACTCGTTTTAATTCCCTTGAAGTAGGATATACAGATGCTGCATTACAAACAAGAACTGTTTCCGTTACAAATGTAGGTACCGGAACAGTCACACTAGAGCAACCGAACCAATTAGTTAACTTTACACTTGGCTCATTATCAGAAACAGTTCTTGCTCCCGGTGAAGTTGCCACGTTTACTGTTAGGCCAAATCTTGGCTTAGGCGTTGGCTCTTACAGCGAAAATATTCTGATATCCGGAAGTAATTTTACAAATGCAATGATTCCTGTAGGAATTACTATTTTGCAAAATTCACAACTTACCGGACACGGTGTAACTATTGTTGGAGAGCCGGATTTTGGTGCGCGTCGCCAAGGAGCGGCAACTCCTGTTCATACCTTTCATGTTACTAACCACTCCGGCGTAACTAGAAATGTATGGGCAATGTTTAGAGGCCCTAATCCATATTTTATTGTAAGTGGCATTCAACAGGGAGCTGCTAACTCTGTATCCGGTGTGCCAAATACTCCTAATGGTGGAACATTGACATTTAATGTGCAACCAAGGGCCGGATTGCCACCGGGAACTTATATTGAGGAAATTCCTATTGCAGTGAATCTGACATTTGCTTCGCTACTTACAATAACAATTACTGCAAGATTTACTGTTTATCCTAATGGTGAAGCATCAGCAATATCAATATCTGCCACCGGAGAAGGTGCTACAGCCTCAAGCTTGAACTTTCCGGGCATTATATTTGGTGAACCGTCTTTGAACTCAAGAGAAATTACGGTTAGCAATATAGGCGACATTGCTGTTACTTTAGAACAACCTTCCTTTATTAACTTTAATGCGGGGCTTTTGTCAAATTCTGAGCTTAGGCCCGGCGAAAGCTCAACATTCATGCTTTATCCAAGATCCGGACTCAACGCGGGTATATATATAGAGCCTATAACTGTAGTTGGAAGTGGTGAAGCAAAAGCAAGCATACTTGCGGACTTTAGTGTTTTAGGAGTTTCACCACTTACCGGGCATGGAGTGACTATTACCGGAGAAACAGATTTTGGTGTTCAGCTTCAAGGAGAAACACCACCTGTTCACGCATTTACCCTTCAAAATCACTCTGGTGCAAACAGAAATGCGTGGGCACCATTTAGGTCTACCAACTCACGCTTTATTGTAAGCGGGATTCCACAGCAGGCAACCGCTAATGCCGGAGTTTCCGGTATACCGGGTATAGCTAACAATGGCACATTAACATTTAGCATACAACCAAGACCTAATTTACCTCCCGGAATTTATGCTGAAATAGTTCCTATTGCAGTAAATACCGCTGCTATTCCACTAACTTTATTCATTAGAGTACAATTTACTGTTACAGACAACAACGCTTCTACACTTTCTGTTTCGCCATCTATACTTGACTTTGGTGACATTGTACATGGGCAAGTAGAAAATGTTAGCTATCAAACAGTAACTGTCAGAAATATCAGTACTAACACTGTAGCACTTGAAAACAAGTCGGCATCTGCTAACTTTGAATTTGGTGATTTTTCAACAAACACGTTAGCTCCCGGAGATTCTGCCACATTTACGGTTAGACCAAGGCAAGATATTGCAGGCGGTAGTCATAATGAAACGATTGTAATAAGTGGTACAGGCGGCGCACAGGGTACCTTTCAAATACGTGCAAACCTTGAAACGGTCAA
>WQVX01000086.1 GCA_009785615.1 Defluviitaleaceae bacterium
TAGTAAAACTCAGCTTTACACGGCTCAAATATTTTTAGTATCGGGGCAAGCGAAGCCTTCCAATTTGGATTGCCCATGCTTAACATACCTGTAATGATTAAGCCATAATGCTCAGATACCGCAAATTCCTCTAATATAATCATTCGCAAACGCGACAAAACTTTCCTTTTGTGTTCGTTTTGCTCTCCTTCCATGCCGCCAAAAATCTCCAAAACAGGCTCAAGCATCATGTGGTTATGGTATAACCGCAAATCTGTTATTTTCATAAGTTCTTGCCCTACTGTCATTTTGCCAACGGCGGTACTTCCAAATATAAATACTATTTTCATATCGTTCTCCTGTCAAAATACAAACTTTTTTTGATACTGTCATTGTCGCCCAAATTGTCGGCATACTAAAACGCTCTAACCGAATCTAACGGCAACTAACGGACTCTAACTGAAATTTTCCCCTACCCAACCAAATTTCAGAATCCAGTAAAATAGCGGATTTCTGCAAAGTTATCCTTGAAACGCTATCGTTTTTCAAGAAGCCCCAAGACCGATAAAGAAGTCTAGGACACTCGACAAACGCGGGCTTTTCGTCGCTCGACATGCCAATGCGCCACCGACTGGCAGTTGTGTAAACTTGTTTGATGATGTAGGATATAATCAATTCATTTCTTTCGCATTATTATAGAATGAAAAATATCTATTTCTGAACCTGTACTAACGTCAATCGTTTCAAAATCAAGAATATCAAAGTGATTTTCTAATGTTGTTTTTAAGTAGCTATCAGAATGAAACGAAAAAAAACGTGGCGCATCAGAAACTTCACTTTTCACAAACTCATTTTCTGCATCCTGTCCACCATATAATCCCATATAAAATAATCCATTCATTCCTAAAACAAGATTTATTTCGTTCAATACATGGTTCAGGTCAGTTTTTGGAACATGCAAAAGTGTATTGATGGCGTAAATGCAATCGAAATTTTTTTCAAATGAAGATAAACTATAGAAATCCATTTCGTATGCTTCAATACCTTTTTCTAAGCAGTTCTTAACCATTTCATTTGACAAATCAACAGCTATAACTTTTAAACCGTTATCCATAAAAAACTGGCTGTCATATCCTGCATCAGCACCCAATTCGAGTAATGTCTCCTTGTTCTCGTGTTTTGCTAACTTACAAAATTTATCTCTAACTTGGATTTTCCAATCAACCTTAACAGATTTACTATTTCTTAACTCTGCTTCCGTATTGTAATATTTTTTTATGTTTTCTTTATATTGAGAATACATTATCAAAACCTCCGATTAATAATCCTTGCCGCCCATCGTGACGGCATAATAACGAAAAACAACGAAAACTTGATTGGAATCAATTAAAACTATTGTGCCGACCAATCGGGCAACAACCCTACAAAAACACGCAAGATAAGCGATTACAAGCCAAATTGTTTAACGGTCTTTATCGTTTTTCAAGAAATCCAAAAACCGATTGAAGAACCCAATAAATCGGGGATTGTTTGGCACTGTTGCCGACTGGCTCTTGTGGAAAAGGGCTTGGATAAAATGAAAATTATGCTCGCAATAATTCATCTACATATTGAATCGCTTTTTGCCTACATGGTGCCGACAACATATCAAACTTTTGAAATAGCAATTGCGCTTCCTCAATTTCTTCGTCTGAAATGGTTATTGTCATAGAGCGAGCCTTTGAGTTATCACCCTTTACATACTCCAATATTTCAGTTAAACCCTGCAATGTATCTTCATGTATTCCCATTAATTCTAACTCCTTTCCTATCCTCTTGATAAACCCTTTATACATGGCTTTTTCCTTGTCTGTAATATTATCCTTGCTACCTTTGCCATAGCAGTTTACCAGCATAATTTTCTCTTGACGGATAAAATCAACATACAGCACACGAACTCCGCCTCTTTTACCTGTGTTGGGTAAATTCCATCTTAGTTTTGTTAAGCCGCCTGTGCCTTCAATTATATCTCCAACATTAGGTTTTTTCATCAAAAAACTTTGTAGTTGCCTTAAATCCTCATCATTTAATCCAAGTTCACCCTAACGCTTACAAAAATTTGAACTGAAATGAAAACTCTTGTCATTGTATATTTCCCTTTCTATTTCAATCCACAAAGTCTGTATTTAACGTCCATCTCAACCTTTTTATCCATTCCTTGCGCCCTTCAATATTATCCATTGAAATAAGGCTAAGAATGAAAACGACCCTTGAAGTGGCAAATGCCTTTATAATTCGTTTGTTTATTTTCACATCTGAGTGCAAACGGTATTCGTTAAGAAAAATCGCGCACAACTCTTTGCAAAGATGCGGGTAATGTAGATGAACAAACCATACAACCCATGCAATATCATAAAGTGGGTTACCCCACCCTGCAAATTCCCAATCAACAACTTTTAGACTTTCTGGTTGAATGATAACATTTTGTGGCCCAAAATCACCATGAACTAATGAAATGGTATTTGGAAAGCTAACGTTCAAAACATTGTTTATTTCGTCCAACAAGTCAGCAGGAACAAATGTATGCATATTGGGATTTTCCAGCTCAATTATTGGCAATTTAATGTTATTGTCTACACAAATGGAGTGTATGTCTTTAGCAAGATGAAAACCCAGTAGCCTGTAAATTTCATGAGATTTTTTTATGTCCTCGCTATCTAAATATCGCTGTCCAACACTTCCATCCAAATAATCCATGATTACGCACCAAGTTGAATCATGCTCAAAATAATCATAAATATGGGGCGAAAAATTTTTGTGGTTTAACATTGTCAGTGCCATAATTTCTGAAGATGCGTTCCCATGTTTACTGTAAATTTTTGCAATAAGGGGAGAGGCAACGTTTTTCAGAAAAACAGCACTATTTGTATATCCGCCTTCAAGTTTAGTTAATTCTGCATCTGGATATTTCATTTTGAGAATGTCATAAATCATAGCCTGTTCAGCTCCTTAAAACTTCTTGCCGCTCAATTTGACGGCATAATTGTAATACTTAACTGCAACTAATTAAACGCAACTGCAACCATTTGCGAATTTCTCCTTTTCAGCCTATTTTACAGAAGCCCGTAAAACAGCACATTTCACCCAAACTACCAAGGCAAGGGACGACGTTTTTCAAGATACCAAGACAAGCCAAAAGTTAATCATGCTTTCGTTCTTGCAAGTTCTAAGATGTTCTCAATAAAATCCGCTTTAGCGTTTGTGTATTCTTCACGGCTACAGGGGTATTTTAATGCAAGTTCACATTTCAAATCGTTATACTGTTTTGCATAATCAGGGTTTTCATTCAAATATTTGCAAAATAGCAACACGTTGTTATGGTTGCCATGTTCTTTAAGGTAGCACTTTACATGATGCGTTACAAAGCCGTCACTTGTTTTCCGATGAAACATATGTCCAAATAAATCACATTCTCCATCAAAAATATATCCTGCTGATTGCATACCTTCGACATTGAGCATTTTATTTTCCTTAACAACGACATGAATATCTATTATTGGTTTAGCAAATATGCCTTTAATTGCTGTGCTGCCAACATGACAAATCTCTAGTACATTATCTCCTAATATATCAATCAACTCATCTTTTGCCGATGCAAACTCGCATCCCCAGTTCTCGTCAAAAGGAACAAGCGAAACTTCATTTTTTTGTAACCCCTTCACTCAATAAGTATACAACTTCGGTGGATTTTGGTATAGTGTTGTGGTGAAAAGTGCAGTGGTAATGATGGAGGGAATAGTTCACATGAAAAAAGTTAGAGTAGCAGTAATTGGCTTTGGAAATATAGGATACCACGCGGTACAAGCAATTTTGGCGGCACCGGATATGGAATTAGCCGGTATTATTCGGCGAGAAGGAGCAACCGACCAACCTTTGCCTTGGGTTACTTTTATAGATGAAAATACAGATATCTCAGTATTAGGCAAGGTAGATGTCGCGCTTTTATGTAAGCCTTCTATACAAATAGAGGAATATGCAAAAAAATATCTTTCTCAGGGAATACACACAGTAGACAGCTTCGACATACACAGCTCTATAGTAAACTTGCGCCACAGCTTAGATGATGTAGCAAAAAAGAATAAAGCTGTATCTATAATTGCCGCTGGTTGGGATCCCGGAATTGACTCTGTTGTTCGGGCTATATTTGAAGCGGCCGCTCCGGTGGGGATTACTTATACTAATTTTGGCCCGGGAATGAGTATGGGTCATAGTGTAGTTGCACGCTCTAAAGAGGGTGTAGAAGATGCAATATCTATTACCATTCCATTAGGTACAGGGGTACACCGCAGGATGGTGTATGTGCAATTAAAAGAAAACGCTTCATTTGAAAAAGTATCAAATGCCATCAAGCAAGATGAATACTTCTGTCATGATGAAACCCATATCATTGAGGTAGCAGATGTTTCAGCATTGGCAGACAAAGGTCATGGTGTCCATATGACTCGAAAGGGTCGGTCCGGCAGCAGTGATAACCAAATTTTTAATTTTGAAATGCGAATTCATAATCCTGCGCTTACGGCTCAAATTATGGTGTCTTGTGCAAGGGCTTGTACTCGCCGGCAACCGGGTGCTTACACTATGATAGAAATACCTATGATAGATTTGCTTCCCGGAGATAAGGATGCAATTATAGCTAAATTAGTATAATTTGCTGTAGTCAACCGGTCTCATTTTGTCATCGGTTGAAAGCAAGTCAGATTCAAATATTACAGTCAATATACAGAAAGAAGGAAAGTATTATGAATGAAAAAATTAATGTTAATATTGTGGGGCAAGGTATCTGTGAAATACAATCCGGCACAACTTTGCAAAACTTGTGCAAAAACTATTCTTTTGAACGCCCTATCATGTTAGCAAAAGTGGATAATTTACTTACAGAGCTTCACATCCCACTGCTGTATGATTGTACTGTAGAATTCTTAGACATAAGTGACGCTAATGGCTTTAGATCATATCAAAGAGGCGTATCTTTTCTTATGATTTATGCCGCAAAAAAAGCTTTGGCTAAAATGGGCAAAAGCGGTAAAGATTCTCGGGTTGTTATAGCTCATTCTATAAATAAAAATTATTATTGTGAACTCCCGGAGCTAAATGAGCCAATCACTCTTGAACTACTGGAAGAAATTGAAAAAATAATGGCCGAAACTGTAGAAAAGGCTTTGCCTATTGAAAAACATTCTTTGCCATTAGAAAAGGCTTTACGTATAGTTTCTGAACTAGGCATGGAAGATAAGGTAGAGCTTTTAAGATATAGGCGTACATCTTCTGTAAATTTATACAAGCTTGACGACTTTTATGACTATTTTTATGGCCCAATGCCTATAAACACTAGCTGTTTTGAATCATTTAAGCTTACTTTGCGTTCAGATGGTTTTATGCTTCAATTTCCATCTGAAAACCATAACTATGAATTATCAGAGCTGCAACCTAACCTTAAAATATCAGAAGTGTTTGACGAATCTAACCGCTGGGCACGTATATTAAAAGTTGATACAGTGGGATCTTTAAATAATAAATTGAGTAGTGCAGGTATTAGCGAAGTTATAATGATAACGGAAGCTTTGCATGAAAAGAAGATTGCCTATTTGGCAGATCGGATAACAAATGATGATAAGAAACTTGTATTAATTGCAGGGCCAACATCTTCCGGCAAAACTACTTTTGCAGCCAGATTAAGTGTGCAATTGCGTGCGGCGGGTGCAAACCCTTATGTTATATCTTTAGATAACTACTATCACGATAGGGAAAATGTCCCTCTTGATGAATACGGACAAGTGGATCTTGAGACTATTAGGGCTATTGATGTACCTCAAATTAACCAAGATCTTAAAGCCTTGTTAAATGGTGAAACGGTTCAAATACCTACGTTTAACTTTTTAACAGGCAAAAGAGAGTATAAAGGCCGTTTTTTAACTCTAAAGCCGGATGATGTGCTTATAATGGAAGGTATTCATGGCCTTAACGAAGCTATTGGTGATAGCGTTTCCCGCAAAGATACTTTCCGCATTTTTATATCTGCTCTTACCCAGCTTAATATTGATGACCATAACCGCATCCCTACCACTGATACACGTTTAGTGCGGCGGATTGTCCGTGATCATCAGTTTAGAGCCTATACGGCTGACCGTACAATTGATATATGGCCGTCAGTAAGGCGAGGAGAAGGCAAGTATATTTTTCCCTTCCAGGAAGAGGCGGATGCATTTTTTAACTCTGCTTTAGTATATGAAATGTGCGTATTAAAACAGTTTGCAGAGCCTTTATTATTTGGGATAGACAAAAGCCAACCTTCTTATACAGAGGCTAAAAGGCTTATTAAATTTTTGGATGGATTTTTGGGAGCCAGCAGCGAATTTGTGCCGCCAAATTCTATATTGCGTGAATTTGTTGGCGGCAGTTGTTTCTAATGGGGATTTGCTAATATGGATGGAAAAAGAGTAGCTATGCTTGCCCTATCGATGTCCGCAGCGGCTATTCCTGTTATGGGCTATGCTTTAAGCATCCCTTTACGCATATGTTATGAAAAAGTAACTTTTAAAAACCTTCCATCTTATTTGCGAGGCTTAAAAATTTTGCATATTGCAGATCTTCATGGAAGATCCCCTCATAAAATGAATTTTAATATATGGCCCGCTATCAATCAGTTGAATGTAGACATGGCTGTGCTGACCGGGGATGTAGTTTTAGACAAGGCTAATCAGATATATCCTCATTTGGAAGGGCTAAAGGCTTTGTGTAAAAAAGTTCCTGTCTTTTATGTAGATGGGAACCACGAAAATGAATGTTATAACGAAATGGCTGACTTGCTTAGTGGCATAGGTGTCACTGTGTTGTATAATCGCCAGGGTGACTTTGCAGTTGGCTCGGTTGAGTCAGGTGCGTCAAAGGTAGTATCTGTAACAGGATTTAGAGACTACGAATATTTATCACGAAATAAATTTAAGGGTGTTAGCCCTTTGCTGGATAATATGTCCGCAAAGGGCGGTTTCCATGTAGTGCTGACTCATCAGCCTCAAATATTTGATTGGCTGTGTAAGACAAATGCAAGTTCAATTAATTCAAATTTTTCTGCTTTAGTATTAGCCGGACATACCCATGGAGGACAAATACGCTTGCCTTTTTTTCCAACCTTATATGCTCCGGGGCAAGGTGTGTTGCCAAAATATGGTGATGGCTGGTACGAAGAATCTGATGGACAGTTAAAGTTATTTATATCGCGAGGGGTAGGAGCAACACATTTTTGGCTAAGGACATTTAACCCTTCAGAAGTAGCGGTAATTGAGTTGCAAAAGGACTGATACTATGGCAATTATAGGAATAGATTTAGGAACTACCAATAGTTTAGTAGCATATTTCAAAGAAGATCATCCCATTATAATACCCAATATATATGGCGAAAGTCTTACCCCATCTGTAGTAAGTGTAAGCGAAGATGGCGAAGTCTATGTTGGTCGAATTGCTCAGGAACGGCTTATTTCCCATCCGGAATTAACTGTGTCAGTTTTTAAACGGAGTATGGGTTCTAAAAAAAGCTATCGCTTGGGTTCAAAAACATTTACATCAGAGGATCTTTCTGCTTTAGTAATACGTAAGCTTAAAGAAGATGCAGAAGAATTCTTAGGTGAAGAAGTTGATGAAGCTGTCATTAGTGTCCCTGCATATTTTAACGATACTCAACGTAGGGCTACCAAAACCGCAGGAGAACTTGCAGGATTAAAAACTGAGCGAATAGTTAACGAGCCTACAGCCGCCGCGGTTGCATACGGTCTGCACGATGAGCATGACTATACTAAATATTTAGTATTTGACCTTGGAGGCGGCACCTTTGACGTATCCATATTAGAGAAATATAACAATGTTATGGAAGTTAGGGCAGTAGCGGGAGATAATTTTCTTGGTGGTGAGGACTTTACTTATGTAATGATGTCTTGGTTTATAGAGCATCATAATTTGGATGTAGAAGATTTATCGTATAAAGAAAAGAGTCTTTTGAGGAAGAGTGCTGAAGATGCAAAAAAGGCATTGTCAAACTCTCGAAATGTAACCGTGTCATGCACTATAAATAAACAAAACTATGAACTGCTTGTTACCCCGGATGGATATGAAAAACGTTGCGAATCTCTTCTGGGCCGATTAAGAAATCCTATTAAGCGTGCGCTGTCAGATGCATCTATCAAGCTTCAAGACATTGAGTCTGTTTTATTGGTTGGGGGCGCAACCAAAATGCCATTGATAAGGACTTTTGTGTCTAAGTTGATGGGGCGGTTTCCTTCCGTTGCTATTGACCCGGACGAAGTGGTAGCTATGGGCACAGCGGTTCATTCTGCTATGAAACGGCGCAACAAAGCTATTACAGAGATTGTATTAACAGACGTATGTCCATATACGTTGGGAACTAATATATCTCTGCGCAAGCCTAACGGCTTTCATGAATCAGGGCATTTTTATCCTATAATTGAACGCAATTCGGTAATTCCTGTATCACGGTCTGAACGCCTTGTTACTGTTTATGACAACCAGGATATTATTAATGTAGAAATCCTTCAAGGAGAAAGTCGCAAGGCTGATGATAATGTTTTATTGGGAGAACTGAACGTGCCGATACCGGAAGGAAAGGCTGGTCAAGAAGCTATAGACGTGCGTTATACCTACGATATAAACGGTATTTTAGAAGTAGATATTACAGTTATATCTACAGGTGTATCTAAGACTTTGATTTTAGAAAAAAACCCCGGTATTTTAACAGAAGAAGAGATAGCGGAAAAACTTGCGGCACTTAAAAGCCTAAAAGTTCATCCACGAGACAAAGACGAAAATCGTTTGCTGTTAGCTAAAGCAGAGCGGTTATATGAAGAGAATATTGGGGAAGCTAGAATGATATTATCTCAAGAAATTGTTATTTTTGAAAGTTTGCTGGATCGACAAGACGAACGAGAGATTAGGGATTATGCCGTAAGGTTTTCCGAACTCTTACGAGAGATTGAGGATTATATGGAGTAGATTAATGGATAATTGGACAATTTTAAATATATCACCAACTGATGATCGGGAAGCAATAAAACGAGCGTATATGATGCTGCTTCCCAAACATAATCCTGAGGATGACCCGGAGGGGTTTTCTCGCCTTCGTAATGCTTACGAGCAAGTTTTAAAGGAGCTTGATTTAAAGCAAAAAGAAGCAAAAGAAGAAACTCCTCTAACTCTTTTTTTACAACGGTTAGAACAATTATATACTGATTTTGAACGCCGTTGTAATGTAAATGAGTGGAGGGAGTTGCTAAAAGATGAGGCATGTATGCGCCTGGATTTAGAAGATTCCACAAGCGAACACATCCTTGTTTTTTTTATGACACATTCTTACTTGCCAAAGGACGTATGGATACTTTTAAATAACCATTTTGACTGGCCGGCTAAAAAATCCGCACTAAAAAAAGTATTTCCGCCTAACTTTATTGAGTTTATAATATCAAGTGGTCAATACGAAAGCCTTAACTATAGCTTGTTTACTATAGATCCAAATTTTTTGGGAGAGGTAAATTCTGCCCAATATGATACTTGGATACGACTTTACTACGCTATTGAAAGCTTAGTGCAAATGCCGGAAAATACTGAGCTTATAACAATGATGCAAGAAATGGAATCTATGCCTATTCGTCATATATATTACGATTTATTGAAGGCGTATATGCACACCTATAAAGGTGAACCGGAATACGCTTTGGCAATTGCTCAACCTATAATCGAAAAAATACCTATGGACTCCCGCGCCGGATATATATATGCACAAATACTTTTGTCTGCAAGCAAAACAAAAGATGCATTTTATCATTTTGAAGCATTGCTTAAAAACAACCCTCAAGATTTGGTAGTAAAGAAGGGTCTTGTTGAGGCTCTGTTAGAATTAAATGAATTTGAAGAGGCGAGAACACATCTTTTAGACATATTAGATGAATTTCCCTATAATCCCTTTGCAATGCATACATTTAGGCTGGTGACAGATAATCTAATACGCGCTTATGAAAAAAAGTATAAAAAATGTGATTTTAAGAACAAAAGCGAAGAATCTCTTGAAATAGCACTAACTTTAGCTAAACATTACCTAAATGGCTATGAATATACAAAATGCCTGGAGATTCTAACTAATATCCCAAACAGAGATTTTAATGATTATCCAAGATATTACGAATACTTGGCTGATTGCTATCAAGCAACGGGAAATTTTGAAAAAGCAATTGAATTGTATGAAAAAAATGTTACCCTAGAAAAAAAATACCGAAACCATGTAAAATATATTACTGTCTTAATTGAAACAAACCAAGCCCCCAAGGCTCTAAAATGCGTAGAAGAAGCTCTAAGGATAAAAGATACCGATAGGCTTTCTTTTGCATATCTACATGACAGCAAAGGGCTTATTATGCACCAATTGGAGCGATACGCAGAGGCGTTGCTTTCATATGACAATGCTTTAGAAATAAATGATCAAGCATCACATATTTATATTCATAAAGCCAGAACTCTACAAGCAATGTATAGGTATAGTGACGCTATTGAATGTTCTGAATTTGCCATACTTGTTTTTCCATATATTACAGAAGCATATACTATCCAGATGGAAATATATTATGAAGAAAAGTGCTTCGACCAAATGTTGGAATTATCCAATAGAGTAGACAAATCCGGTTTTGACAGCCCGCGGATAAAATATTATAAAGCTTGTGCCCTCCATATGCTGAACAAGTTAAAAGAAGCGGGAGAATTACTGCAAACTCTAATTGCTAATGAATTTGATGAAGGCTATAAAGATTTCTTTTATGAAGAAGCGGCTTATCTTGCTTTAACAAACTTAGACTATGAATCCGCCTTGTATAATATAGAAAAAGCTATAAAAATCAACGGAAATTACACTTATCGCCATGTGCTTTTGGGGGATATTCTTAGCCATAATAAAAAATATGCCGATGCTCTAATGGTTTACGATAATATTTTGGAAAAGGAACCCGACAATTTACCGGCATTATTAGGCCGTGGAACTATTTATTATGACCAAGAAAATTACCCTTTAGCTGAAAAAGATCTTAAAATTGTTGTAAATGCAAATGAATTTAATAATTCTGAAAATAATATGAAGTTAGGTATTATCTATCATAGGTTAGGCAGGCATCAAGAATCTTTAGATCATTTGCTAAAAGTTGTATCGTTAAATGAAAAATTAGCTGATAATAGTAGTAAAGCTTATCTCTATACCCTTATTGGTATAAAATATTCAGGTAATTTTAATGATGTAAAAAATGCTATAAAATTTTATGAACTTGCTCATGGGCAAGATCATAACTACGATCCTGCTATAAGGCGTATGGGAGATATGCACCTTTATCATTATAAAGATTATCAAACGGCTATAGAGTGTTATGATAAAGTAATTGCTTTAAACCCTATAGATCCCTTTGGATATGCGCTAAAAGGATATGTTCTAAAGAAGATTAAAAATAAGTATAACTTTAAGGCTAACAACTACTTTAAAAAAGCCCTAAGCTTGCTTAATGAAAAAATTAAAAATGGTGATACCAATTTAGATAGCCGAATATGTACTGCATTTTGCTATATAGGACTAAAGAAATATAAATTGGCTCATAGGATATATATGGACATTTTAGTGGGAAGGGATCAAATAAAATGGGGTGAGTGTTATTTTGGTTTAGGACTAATTTGTGAAGAAAAGAAAAAATATAAAGAAGCCTTAGAATTTTATGAGCAAGCACTGAAAATCGACAACTCTGTGCGTAATAATGCGGCTTTGGAAGAATTGAGCAAATACAATTTTTAAAAATAAGCTGCCGGCAAAAAGCTACGCTAGTGAACAAAAAAATAAAGAGGGATGCCTTTCAGGGGGGCGGCATCCCTCTTTATTAAGTAAAACAATAACAAATTTAGTATAAGGATTAAAGATTAAACACATTATAACATGGATATTATTTAACTGCAAGCATTTTTTTCGTTTATTACAAAATTTGAAAAATTTAATCCGGTTTCGTAACTTTTTAAGAACCTGTCCGCTAAACTTTATTTCCTTCCATTGCCTTATTCCACTGTTTTTTTGGTTCATTAAATTTTCAGAAAATAAAAAAGGGATGCCTTTTATGGGGTATGGGGTGGCATCCCTCTTTATTATGTAACAAATATGATACATAATAATATAAATACATTATAACATGGATATTATTTAACTGCAAGCATTTTTTTGTTCATATTTAAATTTATATTTAATTTTTCATAAAACAAAGAGGGATGCCTGGGGATATGGGGGGTAGCATCCCTCTTAGATGATTAAAAAAACTATAAAAAAGAGTAAATATACTATAACATGTAAATTATCTAATTGCAAGCATTTTATTTTCATCCATAGTAAAATTGTATCCGGCTGCTAACATTTCATTTAGTGAAAGACGTAGCCAATGACCAAATGTACCCGGTTCGTTAAGTGTAGGATCCATAGAGGCGGCACGTCCTCCCGGAATACGTTCTGCTTCCGGGATAAGTACATGCACTGTAGTCCATACATCCAAGGCCACGGGATCTATAGAGGCGGCTATCATATTTATCTCTACCGCAGAGTTATAACTACTTGATGGCCCTCTGTCCGGGCCAACCCAAATCATATCCATTATATTTAACACCGGCATACGGGTATAGGCCATTAGTGTCCCCATTCCGCCTGTGCCTACACTGTTATGAGACCTTCTTTGAGTAAGGCGGTCAGATACAACACCCATGTAGCCTTTTACTGCCCCGGTTTGCTGAAAAATAAAATGTGACTTTAATACAGGCATGTTGATAACTTTTAATTGCTCATGATTATATGTCCCTGTTGCACTGTCCCAAATTCCCTCTCTAAAACTAACATGTGTACCAAACTCTGTAGTAAATTTAGGATAGCTTATTTCTAATCCTGTGCTACGAATGTGATCTTCCACAAAAAAGCCGTTTGTGTAGTCTCCGTCACTAAACTCTGCAACTCGCACAGTTGTAAATTCGTCCCATAATACTCCTGTTACTTGATATCCATCTGCTTGAAAAGCCCGAATAACATCCAATGTGGACTGTTGACGACATGCAGAATTAGGTTCATCCCAGTCTAAGTCGCCGCCTTGGCCTCCGGTGCCAAATTGCGCCTGACCATTATCAGCAATAATAATTTCGCCTGTAAAACCATCAGGATGGGCTAGTATGGCTTCAATTACGCGCGCTATTAAGTCAGTATTAGTGCCGCCACGCTCTGCCCATTGCACATTAATTTGCAATAAAACTACATCATCAGATGCAATCATACCATGCGGAATGTCGTTGCTTTGATAAAAAGGTTGCCCA
>WQVX01000087.1 GCA_009785615.1 Defluviitaleaceae bacterium
AAAATCAGCTATATACCCTATATGCCGAACAATAGCAGGGAATCTATGGCTTACAGGGGTGTTTCTAAGAAACGTTTGAGGAAATAACATACTTGTATCAGTTACACTTGCAGTAAGTTCCACACCTATTGCATGATCTCCAGTCATCCTAAGATCATAGTACAACTCATATCTAATCCCAGCAGGCGTTCCAACGACCCTATCTATAGCTTTTGTTATAACACCAACCGCAGCACTTCGTTGATTTAACAAATCACCATCAGTAAGGATCACAACTGCATGACCTATGGCTATAGAGCCATTACTAAAATCAAAGTTAGTTAAATCAACTTCAAATTCAAATTCATAGCTATCTACAACAACCAAGTCTTGCATACTTATGTTTAATTCTAACAACAATTCTTCAAATTGATCTAAAAGAATCTCATCTTTATTTATGATCTCCATAACATGAGAGTCAATCGCTACAGGTATTAGATAATCTTCAGAATTAGCTAATACAGTAGCAGACATTAACAATACTAACCCCAACAACAAAACAAAACTTATTAATTTTTTTAACATCTTTCAAATCCTCCATTTTAAAATTAGAATACCTCTCCTAAATTACTAAATCTTGACAATATTATCACTTGTCCTACATATTGTCAAGATATTCAAATTCAAAATATTGCTTTATTTATTTGTTCACTATCGTAACAGATAAATTTAATCTTAAAACGGCTATAATAGGCATTTTTTTGCGAGCAAACAACCTCAAAAACCCAAAATCAATTTAAATGCTCATAATAAGCTGTTTTAGCTGCTTTAAGTTTAAGGAGTATACTTACCTACCTAAAGGCGGTTAAATTGATTTTAGGTGTGTTCTCGCGTCATATAGAGGCATTACACAAAGACAGATGGGACTAGCTATGTACAACTTCATGAAATTGATATTTCACGAAGGATTCTAAAACATGTTAGCTGTTACGCTAAATTATATTATTTCTCACTTAAAAGATACGAAAGTCTTTATTCATGCACTTTTGAAGGAATAAGCATCACATCTTTTTTTCCTTCTCCGTAAGGTTTTTGTTTTTTGAAAGTTAATGTTCAACATAAAAAGTAATGCATAATCAAGGCGATTGTGGAAATTACACCTTTTTGTTTTCATAAAAAAAATTAGTCTGTTGAAAACTATGTCTTTTTAATTGACATAAACATCAAAAGTGAATCATTATTTGTTGGCTAACCCTCCCTTGTTAGTTAGCTTGTTTTAACACTTGTTTTTAAATCTTGTTTTAAACCTTGTTTTCGGAGTAAAAAATGATGGGAACATACGTTTTTTACCAATCGCTACAAGCCATGAAAACACTAGCTTCAACAGGTGTTGGGAAAATTTAACTTAACGAGAGAAATATTCAAACTTGTGGGGAGAAATATTCAAACTTGTGGGGAGAAATATTCAAACTTGTGGGGAGAAATATTCAAACTTGTGGGGAGAAATATTCAAACTTGTGGGGAGAAATATTCAAACTTGTGGGGAAACATTGACACATCACCACAAGTTTGATATACTATTTGTGGAAAACTGATGAAAGGATTGATTTTATGCCTAAATCTACTGTGGAAAAACATTATTTGATAAGCAAACACAATACATTAAACGAAATTCGTCCACATGGCATGACCCTACAGGGAATGCGCTTGTTTGCTATTTATTTAAGTAAGATTAACCCGAAGGATGAAAGCACAAAACTTGTTAGGTTTACACTAGAAGATTTTCAAGCTATCGTTAATTTAGAAAGTAGAGGAAACGCAAATATAGCTTATTATAAAAACGTGATCAAAGAGCTTGTTGGAAAAGTTGCAGAAATCAACTTTCCTAATGGTGGATTTAAAATATTTTCGATTTTTAAAGATGGTGAACTAAATCAAGATGAAAATGGTGAATGGTTTGTTGAGATTGAAGCTAGTGAAAAAGCATTGCCTTTTATGTTTAACTTACAGCGAGATTATTTTAAATATCAATTATGGAATACACTCCGCTTAAAGAGTATGAATCAACTACGAATGTACGAAATTCTAAAACAATATGAAAAAATAGGATATAGGATTATTTCTGTTATCGAATTAAAATTAATGTTGGGCATTGCTAAAGAAGAATATCCACAATTTCGTGATTTCAAACGCGATGTACTAAATGTCTGTCAAGATGCCATTTCCCATTATACCGACATATCATTTACCTATGAACCACATGGCAAAAAAGGACGTGGCGGAAAGATTGTATATTTGAAGTTTAATATCTATAGCAACCAAGACTTTAAAGACCCATTAGACCTTGATAAATTCATTGAAACAACTGCCCTATTAACTGGGGATATAGACGATACAGAGAACGAGCCAGAAAACAAATATGAAGAACGAATAGCATTTTTTTCTGAAGCCCTTGAAAATATCTTCACAAAATCTGAAATGACAGTAATTTACCATTTGATTTTAGAAAAAATTCCGCATATATTTCATAACGACAAACAATGTTATCATTTTCTTGTAAGAAAATATAAAGACTTTCAAAGACTAGATAAAGAGAATGGAGGTATAAAGCATAAGTTTAAATATTTTTGTACAATGATAAATGATGAGTGAAAAAGGGAGCGTAGTAAAACACATGAATAAACCAAAGATTTACTTTGATACATCAGTTATTAGTTATCTTTATCAGAATGATTCACCAGACAAAATGACAGACACTCTTGCGCTATGGGATAAATTAAAAAAAGGAAAATTCAAGGTCTATATGTCTGAAATCACAATAGCAGAAGCTGGAGCATGTAAAGAACCTAAGAGGTCAATATTATTTGAATATTTGAACGAAATAGAATACACACTGATTGAGATTGATAAAAACATTGAAATTATAGCACATAAATTCATAGATTATGGCATTTTGACAAAAAAAAGCATTGATGACTGTACCCATATAGCCGCTGCTATCGTTGGAGGTTGTGAAATTATAGTATCATGGAATTTTAAACACATTGTAAACCATAAAACAGTAAAAGGCGTTAAAGCTATTACTGCACTTGAAGGATTTGGAGAAGTAATAATATATACCCCTTCATACCTTGTGGGAGGTGATAAAGATGATCTATGATATACCAATGCCAGAAATTAGCCCAGACTTCACAATTAAAGATATTCATGCAATAAGAGAATGGAATTATGAACGCTTAAAGGACGCTACCGAAGATGAGCGAATATCCGACATTAAACGCCGTGCCAGAGAAGCAAAGAAACAAATGGACACAATGCGTCATACTAGTGTCAAGTGAAAATATTAACAAATGAAAGGAGTATATTATTACTCATGATTGAAAAAGAGTATATAGATTTTCAAAAAACAACAGCAAGAATCCGAGTCGATGAAAAGATCAAGCAACTGCAAAAACAAGTTTCCGAAAGCGGGACGGCTGATATGACTGAGGAAGATTACAAAAAAATGCAAGTTGAAAAATCAACAATAGATTCCCGAGAAGCGGCATTATATAGTTTTGGGAAAACCGTTGAATCTATACAAAAAAAATCGGCTGAAAGAGGGACAGACAAAATAAGCATGGATGAAATAAATGCAGAAATTGAAGCTTATCGACGTGAAGAAAGAGGGCTGTAATGTATAATGTCGTTATAGATACAAATATTTTTATAAGAGCGTTTTTATCTTCAAAAAGTTACTCAGCCCAAATTATTGACATAATTAAAAGTGATTTCTCTATATCACGCTAGGGCAGTCACTCCCGATCGGGCGCAAGCACCCCCCTCGCTATGCTCGGGGCTGGCAAGAGGAAGTTGTTTTGTCGCATGGCTAAAATGTAAATAGCGCACTTATATGTTGCAGGAAAAACACCTGCAACATAAAGCAAAGAATAACGGAATTTTAAAGCTTACAAGCGAGAAAACAAAGTTAAAAAATCACTGGTAAGGAAAAAAACAATTCATACATAACTTGACATAGAAGAAGATTTAAAGATACTCAACGTCATTTGATGCTATAATCACAACACCTATAAGGGGGTGTTTTCATGCCACAATATCATTATCATACTCAAATTATTGGTCGTTCAAAGAAAGGCAGGGCGACGGCTGCCAGTGCTTATGTATCAGGCTCGGTAGTTGCTGGTGCAGCTTACCGATCTGGAGAAAAAATCATTTGTGAATGGGATCAACGTACACATGACTACACACATAAGTCAGGCGTGGTCTATACAGAAATTATTCTTCCTAAAAATGCGTCAATTAAATTTTTGGACAGATCTATCCTTTGGAACTCTGTTGAGCTTAAAAATAAGCGCAAGGACGCCCAATTAGCCCGCGAAACTGATATGGCGTTACCTCGTGAACTTTCCCTTGATCAGCAGATAGAATGTGTCAGGGAATACATAGATCGCAATTATACAAGCGAGGGCATTTGTGCCGACTTAGCAATACACGATAACGGCAACGGAAACCCGCATGTACATATCATGTTTACTATGGACAAAGTAACTGAAAAAGGCTTTGGAACAAGGCTTGAAGCGGAAAAGGATTATAATTACCACCATCGAAAGCAACGACTTCTTAAATGGCGTGAGGACTGGGCAACTGTTTGCAATAAACATTTAGAAAAGGCGGGTATTAGTGAACGTATTGATCACCGAAGCTTTAAAGATCGTGGCATTGACAAAACTCCAACAATTCATATGGGCAAAGAAGCAACACGACTTGAAAAACAAGGTATCAAGACCCCACGCGGCAACCAAAACAGAGTAATAATTTATCTTAACGCTGAACGTGAGAAACGCAAAATAAAATCTCAACAAGAACAGGCAAGACAGGAGGAGCAGACACGGATCGAGCTTGAAAGACAACAAGAATTTGCCAGACAAGAGGCAGAAAGGCAAGCAAAAATTAAAGACCTCTATGCAAATATGCATGATATCCAAGCAGAATATGAGAATATTGCAAATCAAATCAATAGACTAAACTCAACAAACAATGAATACTGGAAAGATCAATGGCGCACTATGCATCGAGCAAAAGACAGAATTGATGATATAACCAAGTACAGGACACGAATAACCCAAATAGAGCAGGAAATAAAGGAAAGCTTACACTATCAAGCAAATTTAAGCATATTCAAGAAAAAGCAAAAATCATTGTTAGGTGAAAATATAGAAAAATTGAAAGAAGAAAAAGAACGTATTGAAAGATATGTAAAAACAAAGTACAATTTGAGTGACATTGAAGATAGCAAAATAGTGTTAAGCGGCGTAGAATCTCGTAAAAATATATACAGTAAAGAAATTGGCAAGCTGCGAAAACAAGCAAGAACGTTAAAAGATAATTATAATGACCATATGAGACAGATCCACGAATTGAATACCGAACACCAAAGACAGCAGTTACAGGAACAAGAACACATACAGCAACACGAAAACGAAAGAATATACACACCGTATTAGCAAAGAATCACAAAAAAATACCTTTATTAGAGAGTAGGCGCATGATGGATAATAGGGGTGGCGGCTTCCCTGTATGGTTAATATTGCAGTGGGTTGTTATGATTCTACCACGGACAATAGGACACGCTATAAAGCATGGGTGGATTCATATTTTTTGGGGATTTATACTTCTAGTGGTATTCAGCTCTATTATGGGTACATTCGGCACTGTTCTAGGGCTGTTATCTTTAATTTGCAGTATAGCAATGTTTATTAGGAAAATGCGTATCAATAGTCAAACCAAGCGCGATATAGCGGCATATTGGCATGAGCAGCGTGATCCATCTGCCCCCGAAGCAATGAAAACACCGAAATATGGAGAAGTCACGTATAACACTAGGACACTTGGCCTTAAACGCACTCACTCACATTACTTTCCCTCTGATCTGTCACCGAGAACAGCCCCACGAGGTTTTTTCTTTGGTGAGAAAGACGGTGATTACATAATGAGAGCTGAAAACCCCGATAGTAGCAAGGGCGAAAAAGAAGGTCATATATTGATTGTTGGCGGCTCAGGCAGTGGTAAAAGTTCATGTATAGCAATCCCTACCTTGCGTTTGTGGCAATCTCCTGTTCTTGTCGTTGATATCAAAGGTGAATTGTATGAAAAAAGCCATAGAACGCGCCGACAATGGGGTAATAAGCAAATAGTGTTAGATCCAAAGGCAAGAAGCCACTACGGTTATGAGCCGTTTATATTTATCCGTGTTAGCTCTAACCCCTATGCTGAAGCAAAGGATCTATCAGAAATTCTTATCCCTATACCACCACAAACATTAGATCCAAACTGGCTAGAGGGTGCGCGCTCAATACTTAGAGCCTGTATTTTTCATTTTTATGAAGATTACACATTTTTAGAAATGGTTGAAAAACTATCGTTCATGACATCAAAAACAGTGATAAAAATGTTGTTTGATAGCGATAGACCACATGTTAAACAACTAATAAGCCGTTTTGTAGAACTTAGTGAAAAGCAGTTAGGCGGATATTATGAGCCGTTCGGAAAGGCTTTAGAACCATTTGGGCATGATGAAAACATAAAATATATTTTGAGCCGCGAGGACAATGTATCACCAAATGACCTTGAAAAAGGACATGATATTTTCATCATTCCACCTGATCTAAGCGCATTTCACCCCATTTTGAATCTTATAATTAGCCAATTTCTGATCAACTTCAAAAACCGTATTGTAAACAATAGCACAAAACATATATTATTTATGCTTGATGAATTTGCTAATATCGGGAAAATGCCACGTATAGCGGAAGCAATGGCAACGGTAAGAAGCCAAAAAGTAACTATTTGCTCTATAATTCAGGACTTAGGACAACTTGATGAAATTTACGGCAAGAATGTTAGGAGTAGTATTATAAGCAATTGCGCTTATATTGCTATCCTTCGTGTCAATGATGCAGAAGCCCAAGCATATTTTTCTAACATGATCGGTACTTATGAACGTATTAAAATTACAAAAACTGAGGGCTATATAATTAATACAGCGATCAGAAATAGCGAAACTATACAAATGAGCGAGGAAGAAAAACATCGTGAGAAGCGTCATCAATTAGCGTTTATTGAGTATATCGTACTCATTACACCGCACAAAGAGGCCATCCGCATAAGAAGAAAGCCTTACTATGCGCAAGACCGAGACGACACATATATAACTGATTTATTTACTTTTCCAGTTGATGAATACAAAAAATTATAGTGAATCGTTGTTCATAGGTTCTGAATAACGGTTTATTATAATTTTTTGATATCAAAATGTATGTAACGAAGTGGTTCTTCTTGCCGATCAGCGGCAACTACTATTACTCTGTTCCAATATAGCCACAATCTCCGCAAAATTCCATACCCTTGTAGTATTCCTTGTCCCACATATTTATTATGAAATGCCACTGATTCAATTCATTTTTATATTTTTCAATCGTCTTTTTGTATCTCTTTAGCTCTAAAAATTCATGCTCAACATTCATAGCTTCTATTTTTTCAATTTTCATTGTTCCAATATATGTATCTTCGTCTTTGCTTAAAAATCTTTTTTTATACACTATTGGGCTTTCAGTTTCGTTGCCCCATTTAGCTTCAAAATCTAATATTTTATTCTGATATTCGTCTATAAATTTTTCAGCAATTGGGATGTTCATTTCTACTTTTTGTAGATCATATTCATTACCAAATTCCCAAATATTATCTTTATTGCAATTTGGGCATTCTCTCATTTTCACAAGCCCCTTTACCAGATATGACCGCAGTTACCGCAAAAGTCAACCGCATAGTGTCCGTCTAATTTTTCCCTATATTCGGGATGAATGAAAACTCGTAATATCCCTTTTTTTGCACCACCCCATGAAGTGTTATTGCACTCTGGGCATGACGGTATATCATTAATACGAGCGTTTCCAAGGTTAAAATATGCCCATGCATCAGCCTTTCCATATGTCTTTTCAACGGTTTTTATAAGACTTTCTACAGTTGGTTTGCTTTTGAAAATTCCCATATCAAAACACCCCCTTATTCGATATAATTTTTGTACATGATACCACCTGCACCGAAAAAAATCTATAAAAGCCTTTAAGTTCACAAATCGAGTAATTTTCTTGAATTATACATGATTTTGTGATAAAATTGTCTACAATGACACGGCATGATTATTTGTAACCTCCATTAATCGCATACAATGCGAAATATAGGGGGTTTTCTGTAATTTTTTTATTGTTTTCACATCCAAACAATGGCATTATCTGTTACAAAGAACGACACGAAAGAACGGGGGATTATATGAAAACGATTAAAGAAATCGCTGACGAAATAGGCATCAAAAAAGATACATTAACTAAGCGAATAAAAAGAAACCCACTATGGACAGACTATGTATTTATAAAAGAGGGCACACAGTACATAAACAAACAAGGCGAAGAGCTGATAAAATCCAGGTATGGACAAGGTGTAGACATGACTATGGACAAGGTACGGACAATGTCCACACTTAAAAAATGTGATAAAATCCCCATAAACCCTGAATTTGAACCTGATATTAATTTTCAGGCTATGGACAATGGATATAGTGATGTCCCCACCATGTCTATAACAGAAATTATCACACCTTACAAAGACTATATACAGAGCCTTGAAAAGCAACTATCTAAGGAAAAAGCAGAAAAAATTGAAATATTAAATATGAATTCAAAATTGTCCACTGCTTTAATTGAACAGTCAAATAAAACACTATTTTTACTTGAACAAGAACAACAACTAACGAAAAATGCGCAAACTCTTCAAGCCGTAGGAGTACTTAAACAACCCCAACCATCAATTACCCCTGATACAAAAGAAGGCAAGCCAACAACCCATGTTATAAAGCCAAAATCTACGTTGGTAGAGGAAGCATCACAACTCATCACATCTCCCATCAAAGGACGCAAATTTTTATATGAAATATGCACTCCCGAAGAAATAGAAGAAGCAAAAGCAGCTTTGAGAGAGGTTAAAGAAAAAACAACCGAACGAGCAACTAAAAGACATAGACGATCAAGATTTTTTGCTTGGTTATTAAGCTAAAACAACGTTAAGGGGGTGGCGACAATAGATTATATTAAAATAACAGAAGAACAGAAACGTCAAGCAAGACAAGCTAACATTGCCGCTTATCTCCTAAATATTGGTGTCTCTCTTACAAAAGAGGGTAATGATTGGTGGAGATCTAAATACAATAAAAGCCTTACTTTTCACAAAAACATGTTTTACAGAAATGATTTAGGTGGTGCAGGGAAGGGCGTAGAAAGTGGCAATGCCATTGATTATCTTGTTAATCACATGGGCAAGACCTACCCCGAAGCTGTAGTATCTCTAACAAATTTTCATGTCACACCAGAGGTAGGCGGCGTGGATCGGGGCCAACGTCACAAATCTAAACCGTTTAACATCAGTGATATAAAGATAAACAGTAACCAAAATAATGTTATTCAATACCTAACAGACAAGCGGCTTATAGGTTTAGAAATTGTAAAATACGTTGTTGTAAATAATCACCTAAAGCAAGAGTCAGGCAAACATGGCAATGCATTATTTCTTATTCATGATGAACACAACAATTGTGTAGGCATTGAACGCCAAGGAATACAGGAAAAACGCTTCAAAGGAATTGCAAAGGGCAGTAAATACGGTTACGGCTTTAATATCAGATTTCCAAGCGCAGACGGAACTTTTAAATATGCGCTTTTTTTTGAAAGTTCGATAGATTTGCTAAGCTATATTGACAAATTTAAATACAGAGAAAAAAAGACACTGGACGGCTGTATATTAGTGTCAATGGCAGGGTGTAAAATAGGTTTTATTCAGCATATGATTAGCACATTTTCAAGCAGTGATATCCCCTTAATAGCTGTTCTATGTGTTGACAATAACAGCAAAAAAGCAGATGCATTAATTGAAAGTGTCAAGGATGAAAATATTGATTACATGTTACGTCAGCCTGATCCAGCACATAAAGACTGGAATGACCAGTTAAAACACGAAAAACAAGCTTGTACACCAATCGGAAGGGCGATTCAAAGAGCCGTAGGTGATTCATTATTTGATTTGAATATAGACGAAAACGAACCCAAAAAGTCAAAATCAATTTAAACGCTCATATAAGCTGTTTTAGCTGCTTTAAATTTAAAGGGTGTAGTTGATTACCTAAAGGTGGTTAGATTCATTCTAGGTGTGTTCTCGTGGCATACAGAGGCATTCCGTGAATATGATCAAGACAAGCTATGCAAGACATCAAAAAACATCAATTGTAATTTGTCTTTGAAGAGATGAGTACAATCTTTTTTTCCTTCCCCGTAAGGTTTTTGGTTTTGGTTTTTGAAGTTCGCGCGCGCGCGTGATTAATAATACTTAATAATAATTAATAATACTTCTAAATACTTAGGACACCCCCTAAACCCGCATATTTGCAGTTTTTTTTAACTTTTAAAGTGAGAAATGGTACGTTTTAAAGTGAGAAATGGTACGTTTTAAAGTGAGAAATGGTACGTTTTAAAGTGAGAAATGGTACGTTTTAAAGTGAGAAATGGTACGTTTTGTGGATAACTTTTTTTGAGTTTTCCACAGAAAAAGTGAGAAAGCATTGACACTTTCACCTACCTATAGTATAATATTTCTTAGAAACAATTTTGAGGAGCGATATTATGAGCATGATTGAAGAGTACAAGCAAAAAAGAGCATTAGAGGATAAACAAAACTACTCTGTTGTGAAAGCTAATTCTTTAATCCAACAATCAAGATTTTATTTAACAACACAAGAACAAAAAATAATTCTTTACTTAGTTTCAAAAATAAAACCAGAAGATAAAGAATTAAGTTTTTATGAATTCGATATAATCGAATTTTGTAATGTATGTGATATTGATAGTGATAACGGCAAAAATTATAAAAATATCAAGCAAACGCTTAAAAACCTTAGAGATAAGAGTATATGGGTAACAGATGAAAACGGTGATGAAACGTTATACGCATGGCTTGATCATGTGAAGGTAATTAAAAAAAGTAGTAAAGTAACCTTAAAAATTAATGAGTTAATGAAACCGTATTTGCTACAGCTATCAAGCAATTACACCCAATACACATTATATTACGTGTTAGCGATGAGAAGCCAATACAGTATTAAACTGTATGAGGTATTAAAGAGTTATCAATATAAATTCCGTTGTGAGTTTGATTTAGATGATTTTAAGCGTATATTAGGGGCTGAAAAATATCAAAGACATGCTGATTTTATGAGATATGTTCTTACTCCTGCAATGACTGAAATTGGAGAATTGTCAGATATAAAGGCTACTTACGAGTTATACAAAACAGGGAGAAAATTTACTCGCATAATGTTTACGATAAAGCAATTGTCTAGTAAAGAAGAGTGGGAAAGAAGGCATACTAAAATAAATAAAAGATTGAACAGTAAAAACCCCGAAGGACAGGTTACTATGTTTGAGCCGTCTATTACAGCAAAAGAATAAACAACTCACAATTGAAAAAATGAGTTGTTCGTTTTTCATGGCAAATGCAAATATTCCTTTACTCCTTTCTGCAATATTTGCGAAAAGTTAACGTGCTTTTTCTCGCCTGCTTCTTTCAGCCAAAGCGGAATGGTAGCATTTATTTTAACGGATTTACCTTCAAAATAATTTTTGTAAAATTGAGTATCACAAGCAACTAAATTAACTATATCACCTTCTTTTACTTTTACATCACCCTTTTTACTTGGTTTTGGTATCTCCACTCCGTTTTTCTCCATATCGTACAGCATTAAACATAGGACATCTTCTGCCATTTCCATAGCGTGGGGTAAATCCTCGCCTTGGGTAAATACATTTTCCAGGTCGGGAAAAAACACACAAAATCCCCCTAATTCGTTAGATTCAAATATTGCAGGGTACACATATTTTGACATGGTTATAACTCCTTTATTCCAGATTGCTTTAATATAGCGTTAAGCGTTCCTTTTGGTACATCTTCGGTTTTGTGTCGCCCAATAGGAAATTTTTTGTTTGTTATAGGGCTAAACCATATTTCATGATTAGCACCTTCACTTGCTTTATAGCAACCACTTTTTTTAGTATTTTCTTTAGTTCTGACCATTTCATGCAAATTTCATCCCTTCATTCACTTTGTATTATACTCCTTTTTATGCTCCTTGTCAAGTTTTCGTGTATTTAATTTAATAAAATTACACAAATTTTGTTTTTTACCACTAGCTGAATTTCTTTTTTCATTACCTTTACAACAAAAAACACCCCTAATTTTAGCTAAAGAGAGGTGTTTTAATTAATTAAGTAAAATTTTCACAAATCATCCACTAAATATGATAAATGCATATGATACAACTTGTTTTCTAATTCAAAAACAGTAATTCCAAGCTCTAAAACAAGTTCCCTTTGTAGAACGCTTGAATTAGAACTTATTGACCTTGAATTATACTCTAAAAGTACAAACAATTTATTATTAACATCTGGCTGATTGGGGATGTAATTTGGCAATCCCTCATAGTAAATTTTACTGTTCATATCATACTCTATTTCATATATTGCAACTTTCAAATCCTCATACTCAAACCGATAAAAACTATTATTAAGTGAATTCAATATATTAACTCTAAAAAAATGTTGCTTATTAGCAAATTTAGGATGATATTCTTCATATAGGATTAACTCAAACTTAGACTTTAAAAACTCTTCTATGTCGTGCATAGTCTTACCTTTAACTAGTTTTTCCGCTATGTTCTCTTCTTTTCCCATTAATTATAAATGTATAACGGTATTAATAGGATTTGTAGAAACTAACCAACCAGACACCAAGCCCAAGACTCTAATGTTACTAGCACGAACCCTTATACTTGGGGTGTCTCGATCAACAACAAAATCAGCTATATACCCTATATGCCGAACAATAGCAGGGAATCTATGGCTTACAGGGGTGTTTCTAAGAAACGTTTGA
>WQVX01000088.1 GCA_009785615.1 Defluviitaleaceae bacterium
GTGCTCTACTGCTAAAAAAAAATTACAACAATATTCCATGCGTTACAAGAACACACGGGTATGATTTATACAAGTTTAGAAATAAATTAGGCTATCAGCCATATAAAACATGGATGGATAAAAAAATAAATAAAGTTTTTTTTATTAGTCAGCATGGTTATAATTATTATTTGAATGAATTTGCAAAAAGTGAAACAAAAAAATATTGTCTTTCTCGCCTTGGAATTATAAATAATTATTTTGCTGAATTAGATAAACAAGAAAAAAATAACAATACCCTTGTTTTATGCAGCTGTTCTTACATTGTACCAGTAAAACGGCTTCACCATATCATTAAGGCTCTAGGGCAAATTAATGAATACAAAATTCATTGGATACATATTGGAGACGGCCCGGAGAAAAACTCTATTGAATCATTGGCTGATGAAATATTAGGCAATAAAAACAATATTACGTATGAATTTAAGGGATTCATGAACAATGATCACGTAATGCAATTTTACAATGCAAATTATTTTGATTGTTTTATCTCCGCATCGGAATCGGAAGGATTGCCGGTATCAATGATGGAAGCAATATCTTTTCAAATTCCGGTTATTGCAACCGATGTTGGAGGAGTTTCTGAACTTGTATCTAAAGAAACAGGAATATTACTTAGTTCAGAAGGTAATATTTCAGAAATAAGCAAAGCAATAGTTGATTTTTATAACTTATCCAGCGACAACAAAAACTCCATGAGGAAAGCAGCAAGATTATTCTGGGAATCCAACTTTAATGCAGAAGTAAATCACGCTAAGTTTGCAAATGAACTTATAAAACTAGCGAATAATAATAATCAATCTAAATAGATAAAAAATAGAAAGAACAAAAATGCAAATAATTTTATTATCAGGCGGCTCCGGCAAACGTCTTTGGCCTTTATCGAATGATATTCGTTCAAAGCAATTTTTAAAATTACTTACAGACGAAAATGGAAACAAAGAGTCAATAGTACAGCGCACTTTTTCGCAAATACGTATTACTCAACCGGATGCGCATATCACAATTGCAACTAATGAAGCGCAGGCTGACATCATAAAAAGCCAACTTGGACAAAGTGTTGATATTGTTATCGAACCGGAAAGGCGTGACACATTTCCTGCAATTGCTCTCGCCTGTGCGCATTTGTTTTACGAAAAAAACATTAGTGATAACGAAGCAATTTTTGTCCTGCCATGCGACCCATTTACAGAAGTTGAATTTTTTAGAACATTAAGTAAATTGGAGAAGATTATAAATGCTAATACTGCAGATATTGCATTGATTGGTATTAAACCTTTACATCCTACATCAAAGTACGGTTATATTGTTCCGTCATCAGAAATAGAGCCTGGAGAATACAGTGTTTCTCATTTTGTTGAAAAACCGGACGAAGAAAAAGCGGCACAGCTTATAAAAGAAGGCGCATACTGGAACGGCGGTGTATTTGCGTTCAAACTTGGCAGTATATTAAACGCAGCAAAGTCTAATGTAGATTTTAATAATTTTAATGAGTTATATAAAAAATATAGCGAATTACAAAAAATAAGTTTTGATTATAAAATCGTAGAAAACGCAAAACGTATTGCTGTAGTTCCATATTCCGGCAAATGGACAGATATAGGCACATGGTGCACGCTTGCGGAAGAAATGCCGGAAACTGCCTTAGGCTTGGTTACCCGGAAAAAAACTCATAACACATTTATTGTTAATGAATTAAATATCCCATTAATTGCATTAAGTACAAAAGATGTTGTAATTGCCGCAAGCCCTGATGGTATATTAGTATCAGATTTATCTGAAAGTTCGCAATTAAAACAGTTTGTTGATACACTGGAAAATACACAGCCAATGTATGAAGAGAGGCACTGGGGTGAATCCACAGTTCTTGGAAAATATGCTCATAGCCAGGTTAAACATCTGTACTTTGCGGCAGGAAAATTTATAAGCAATCAACCTCATAAATACAGTACAAAGATTTGGGTTATTGCATCCGGCGAAGGAAATTTCACACTTGGCTGTGATAGAAAAAAAATAGTTACAGGCGATATATTAAAAATTGAATACGGACAAAAACATAAAATAGAGGCAATTTCTGATTTACATATAATAGAAATACAAACCGGAAATAAGCTTGATGAAAACGATATTCAAAAATTTGAATAATTTTTTTGCATAATGTACAAATAAATATGGAGATACAATGACAAAATACGAAGCTATTCTAAAAAAAATTGCCGATAAATCCGTTAAAGTAGGTGTCATCGGTCTTGGGTATGTAGGGCTTCCCCTTGCTGTAACATTTGCGCGGAATAATATAGAGGTTTTAGGTTTTGAAAAAGACCCCAAAAAAGCAAACGCCGTAAACACTGCCAATAATTATATAAGTGATATAACGGACACTGATTTATCTAAAGCAGTATTGGAATCAAAAAAACTTTCCGCTGTAACAGATTTTTCTCGAATAAAAGAATGTGATGCGCTGCTTATTTGCGTACCAACCCCGCTTGATAAATTCAAAAAACCTGATATGAGCTATATAAAGCAATCTTGTATTGATATTGGCAGAAACATGAAAAGCGGCACTTTTATCAGCCTTGAAAGCACAACATATCCAACAACAACCGAAGACTTTATAAAACCTCTCATTGAACATGAATCGGGCTTAACAGAAGGTAAAGATTTCTGGTTATGCTTTAGCCCGGAGCGGGTTGATCCGGGAAACAAAAACTACAAGACGGATAATACACCAAAAGTTGCTGGCGCTCTTGGCGAAGAAGCTAAACAAATCGCCGTCTCGTTATATAGTTTAGCAATAAAACATTTGCATATAGTGTCTTCCCCGAGAATAGCTGAAATGGTAAAAATTCTGGAAAACACTTACCGTCTTGTAAATATATCATTAATTAACGAACTTGCCCTACTCTCCGGCAAAATGGGAATTGATATTTGGGAAGTAATTGAAGCGGCAAAAACTAAGCCTTATGGTTTTCAGGCTTTTTACCCGGGGCCCGGAATAGGCGGGCATTGTATTCCTCTTGATCCATTTTATCTGGAACACATTGCCAAGAAATATAATTTTGAACTGTCCATGATACACACAGCAGGAGCGATTAATGACAGAATGCCTCACCGCATGATGAACAAAATTTCTTTTGCCTTGAATAGGCACAAAAAACCAATAAACGGTTCAACAATTTTATTTCTCGGCATCGCCTATAAGCCGGATATTGATGATGCACGCGAAAGCCCTGCCCTATTGGTGATGGAACAAGTAGCAAAAAAGGGAGCCAAAGTTTTATACCATGATCCGTATATTTCGGAAGTATCGGATGATCATGGCAATCATTATATTGGCTCAGAATTAACAAACGAATTAATCGCAAATGCGGATTGCGTTGTGTTTACGACCAACCATTCATGCTTTGACGCAAAGGCAATTACTGAAAAAGCAAAATTGGTGGTTGATATGCGTAATGCTGTTAAACACGTTGCGATTGAAGATGGGAAGGTATTTAAGTTATAATGGCAGAAAAAACCGTTTTAATAATTGCAAATAGTTTTCCACCTAGCTTTAATCCTCGCATGGGGTATTTATCGAAATATATAGGTGAATATGGATGGAATGGAATTGCTGTATCACTTCTTAAAGACTATGATACTAATTCATTTGGTTTTTTGTCTGGATATATACCTTGCACATATATTTTCAAAGAAAAGCAAAAAAAAAATATAGGTCAGAGAATTGTTCATAAAGTAAAAAAAACATTATCTTTCTTTTTCCCCACAATCAGTATTAAATGGGGAGATGGAAAAAAAATGAATATTCATATAGAAGAACTGTTAAGCAAGAATACAATTGATATTATTTTATGTTCTACATCTAGATTTTTCCCACTTGAGAATGCACACAAAATCGCAAAAAAATACAAAATTCCATGGGTTGCTGATTTAAAAGACATTTATGAACAATACATATTTGCAGATAATATTAAAAACAAATTACAAAAAAAAATAAACATAATTTATCGAAACAGAATATTAAAAAATGCAAATATGGTAATTACTGTTTCAAATAAACATGTTGAAATATTAAGTAATTATGGAATTAATTCGCGTTGCATATATAATGGAGCAGATACAGATATTTTTTTTCCAACTAAGGAGCATAACTTCGATATATTCAAAATCGTCTATACAGGAAGGCTTTTTGACCCAAAAGTAGATCGAGATATATCTCCTATTTTTTCTGTCATCAGACAATTATCTCTAAATAAGGATATAGATTATAAATATTTCCGCATTCAGTTTTATACAGATTTTGAATCTCAGGTTATTGTAAATCGATTAAAAGATCACTTTTGCATACCTGAATTTGTAGATTGCTTTGACCCTGTTCCAGCAATAAATATCCCAAATATATTAAATAAATCATCAATATTGACTTTATTTATGTCGAATAAAAACACTGGAATTTTGACAACAAAACTATTTGAATATTTAGCGGTAGGGCGTCCAATTCTTTGTATATGGAGTGATGAAGATGCAGTTGAAGATATAATTAATAATTCAAATTCTGGTCTTGCTGCTAAAAATGAAGATGAAATTAAATCATTTATTATGTCAAAATATAATGAATGGTTAAAGACAGGATACACTAATTCGTATATCAATCTTGATTATATAAAAAATTTTACTCGAAAATATAATGCACAACAATTTGTGGAATTATTTAATTCTATTTTAGAATCGAAATAAATTTTTTTCAGAATTTTAAGGCATAATTAATTATATTTCTGCAGGAAGGAAAAAATGTCTAAAAGTAATTTAAAAAATATAGTAAATAAAATTCTCAAATTTGTTATTCCAACAAAAACAAGAAAATTTCTGAGACAAAATCGATTATTGCAAACAATACATTGCAACATTATAAAGCGACAAACTATTAAATTAATACCAAATTTAAAATCGCTTGATGTAAATAATTCTCAATATATTGTATCGTTAACATCGTATGGTAGACGACTTACAAGTACTGCACCTTATGCTATTGTTTCTCTCCTTAATCAACGGTTAAAACCAGATAAAGTTATTTTGTGGGTAGGAATTGAAGAAAAAAACAAATTACCTAAGATTATGGAAAAATTAATATCAAAAGGTCTAGAAATAAATTTTTGTGAAGATATAAGATCATATACAAAACTTATTCCTTCATTAGAAAAATACCCTGATAATTATATAATCACTGCAGATGATGATGTCTATTATCCTGAAAAATGGTTCGAAGAATTGATTACAGAACATAGAAAAAGCCCGAACAAAATTATATGTCATCGTGCTCACGGTATAAAAGTTGACGAAGATTTCAACCCACTTCCTTATGTCCAATGGGATTGGCGTATTGATCCTAATATTTATTTTATGGAAGGTATATTTCCAACCGGTGTTAATGGAATTTTATACCCCCCAAAGTGTTTCCACAAAGACATCACAAATAGAGAATTATTTATGAATCTTTCTCCATACGCCGATGATATATGGTTTTGGGCAATGGCAGTAATTAACAAAGATTTTTTTGGTGATGAAAGCCCATATATTGTTGTCAAAAATAGTACTTCACGTAAATTGCTGGGAATTGATCCTGAACAAAAAAAGTGGGGCAATGCTCTATGGAATTATAATTCACAAGGTGGAAATGATAAGCAATTAACTGCAATTATTGAAAAATATCCTCAAATAAGAGATGTTTTAAAGAAAATTCAGCCATGCATAAACCAATGAATAAAACTATACGAAATGCATTAAGAACAGCATACAAGGTCTCTAAAAGAATTATTCTTCATCGCTCACCTTATAAAAAGCTGGAAAGGCTATTTTATTTTTTAAAATTCATTTCCAAAAAAAACAATAAAGCGTCTGACAAATCAGTTTTATTTTATATATCTACAATTCCTCCTTCAGCTATAAAAAAGGTAAATCAATTGTTTTCACAATTTCAATATTGCGGATACACTTGTTATTATGACATTTCTTTTTCTGAATACATGAAATTAAATAGATTTGGAATAAAAGCAATATTATTAAATGATGTGTATCACTATAAAAAAAATATGAAAAACTTCTCCATAGTTTTAAGCGATAATAAAGAATATCTTGAAAATCAACACAAAAAAGCATTAAAGATATTTTTAAGTTTTCGTATTTTTAAATATATAAATACTATTTCAAAAAATGATTTCTTTTATCCATTAGTACAACATTTCAATTTCAACTGCCACGCCATTGAAGCGAATGTATTGAAAAAACAAGCAACTAGTAAAAGGAAAATCGGCGTTTTTTTTGCAGGTAATATAAATTCCAAACGGTACACTAATATCCTTACAAAAGAATTGTTTGGTGTAAATACCAGATATGAAATATTCGATCATCTTATTAATAATTTGTCAAAAGATGTTTTATATCTTCCCAAAAATCTTAATTCTTTCTTAAGAGACATAGAACTTGGGATTTTAGAAAATAAAGTTGTTATCATAGATACAAATAACTTTGAATTACCTCCTAAATATTATTTTGACATTCTTTTACAATCAAATTTCTTTTTGCATATGCCCGGAATACTTTATCCATATTGCCATAATCAGATTGAAAGCATGATGTCTGGCTGTATCCCAGTTACCCAATTTTCCAGATTTTTTGTTCCGTCATTTCAACATGAATTAAATAGCCTGTTATTTGATTCAATGGACGATTTAATTGATACACTTCTAAAAATAAACTCAGGCAATTACAGTGACACAGTTCAAATAATGTGCAAAAATATTTCAGAGTATTACTTGAACCATCATAGTTTTGAATCATTTAAAAAGAAACTATCATATACAATTGACAATAATTTAAATTATTCAAATTATTTTATTGTCTCCAGTGCAGATAATATTATACAAGAGTTAATACCAAATTTTGAGGAAAATCATGAAATTAAAACAACAAATTAAGAAAACAAATCTAGGGCGTATTTTAAGCAAAATAAAACAGTCTTTGTTAAATAATTACAAGTTATTCACAAAAAGAAAATTAAGAAAATATGACGGCAAACCACTTACACCTGAAATCCAATATGAAATTCAAAAAATATTAAAAAATATGAAGTTATTTTATCTTCATGATGAGAAAACAGCGCAGAATTTATCAGCCGGCTGGAATGGTGTGGTAAATAAACCTGAAAATTTGCGTTTTATTGAAAATGCGATTCCTGTCGTTTTATCTGCCAACAATAGTTTTTCTCCATATTTGGCAGTAATGCTGCAATCATTACTTGATTATTCTAACCCGCAAAGGAAATATCATTTTATTATCTTTGAACGGGATTTTACCGATGAAACAAAAAAACATTTGCAGAATCAAGTTTCAAGTTTTTCACATTGCTCAATTGATTTTGTCAGTACAACAAATGCATTTACTGGTATTCCTATTATTCCGAGAAAAAAATCCCACCTCTCTCTTGATACATTTGCCCGATTATTTATACCTTATTGGCTGGATGAATATCCGAAGGTAATTTATTGTGACAGCGATATGCTTGCAAAAGCAGATATTGCCGGACTTTTTGACATTGATATTCATGATTACTGTATGGGAGCTGTTTTAAACAGATCTGTTGTTAATATATTATCAAACAATGAATATTCATCTTTAATATCTACTGCGGCTTTTTCACTTCTGGAAAATTGGTCACGATATATACAGGCTGGATTATTGGTTTTTGATACTGCGAAATTTAAAAATAAAATTTCATATCAAGAATTATTCAAATTTGCAATTTATTATACCAATCGTTATAAAAAACGCAAAAATGATCAAGATGTTATATCCTTGCTTATCAAGGATGATTACTTTATTTTACCGGAAGAATGGAATTATATTTGGTCAAGAGCGCCAAAAGATATTATTCCTATTCACGAGACATATCCAAATATTAAAATCATTCATTATATAACAAATAAAAAACCTTGGTTGGATTCCGGAGTTGAATACAATGCAGCGGATTCTTTTTTTTACATAAATTATGCAAAAAATATACCGCTGTATAATTTTAAAAATAATATTCAGGCTTTGTAATATTTATGGTATATGACTGTTTTCTATTCTTTAACGAATTTGATTTACTAGAAATAAGACTCCACGTTTTATCTGAAACTGTGGATAAATTTGTCATTGTAGAAGCAGATAAAAGTTTTTCAAATAATGAAAAACCTTATTATTTTGAAGACAACAAAGAAAGATATAAACAATTTCTCAATAAAATTATACACATAAAAATCAAGGAATATCCTGCAACAAGAGACGCTTGGGAAATGGAAAGATACCAGAGAAACCAAATAGCGTTAGGGATTGCGCAATGTTCCGATAATGACATCATTCTTATTTCAGATCTTGACGAAATACCTAATCCAGAAGCAATAAATCGTTACAAAAAAATTGGCAATGGGGTGTACAATTTAAAACAATTGCATTTTGATTATTTTCTAAACTATCAACGATGTGGAAAAAATAATTACTGGTATAACGCAAAAATATTGAAATATAAGGATTTTGCATCAGCAGGCTATACACCTCAAAATATCAGAACAACAAAGAATAATAAATATATTAAAAAAGGCGGATGGCATTTTTCGTTTTGTGGCGGCATACAAAATATTATACTAAAAATTCAATCATTTTCGCACCAAGAATTTAATAATGTAAATTATATCAACGATAAACTAGAATATAAAATTCGTATGGGGTTGGATTTATTTGACAGAAGTAACATTCGTTTAATTCCTATTAAAATATCAAGTAAAAAACACCCCAAATATGTCGTTGATAATCAAGAAAAGTATTCTCATCTTATATATTCAGATATAAACAATCTCTTGGCTTTAAAAAACAGGATTGCTTGTATACCGTATTATATAATTAGAACAACAAAACAGTTCTTAAAAATGATTTTACCCAAAAGTTTAGTTACTAAATTAAGAAGAAAAGGTTAATTATAGTCAATTAATTTTATTAATTGACTATTTCCGATTGTAAATACCTATTGTACAAGGAATTATTCAATTCCTTGTACAATAGGTAAAATTAAAGGATTATATATGGATATAGATTTTATAATTCCATGGGTTGACGGAAGCGATCCAATATGGATAGAAGAATTTAATGAATATTCACCAAAGAAGAAAAATTTAAGCATAGATATACTTAATGAACGTTATCGTGAGAATGGTCTATTGCGTTATTGGTTTAGAGGTATAGAAAAAAATGCTCCATGGGTACGAAAAATATTTTTTGTTACAAGCGGGCAAAAACCAGAATGGTTAAATCTGAATCATCATAAACTTGTATGGGTTAAACATTCAGATTTTATCCCTCAAGAATATCTGCCTACATTCAGTTGCCGCCCAATACATATTCATCTTCATAAAATAAAAGGATTATCTGATAATTTTGTTCTTTTTGATGATGATATGTATATATTAAATCCCATAAATAAAGATTATTACTTTAAATATAATCTGCCAAAAGATTACGCATTATTACGACCCATAAAAATACCTGATTTTTATTCTCATGTTATTATTAATAATATGATAGAAGTTAATAAACACTTTAATAAAAGCGAAGTTATGAAAAAAAATTTGGGTAAATATTTTAATTTTAGATATGGTCTTCGGCATTTTATACCAACCTATTATATCTCACGCGTTAATAATTTTCCCGGATTTTTTTACAAACACTTTTCGCAGCCATTTTTAAGAAATACATTTGAAGATGTATGGCACCATTGCAGTGAAGTATTAGAAGCGACTTCGCACAACAGATTTAGAACTATCGCAGATGTTTCTTCAGGTCTTTTTAGATACTGGCAGCTGTCCAGAGGAAATTTTTCCCCGGAAACGCCCGGCAAACATAGAAGAAAATATAATGTGTCAATATCTAATGTGAGACAAATACAAAAAACCATTGAAAACAAATACATAAAAGAATTATGCCTCAACGACACTGATTGTCCAGATGAGTGTTATTTAAATATTTTAGAATCATTTGATAAAATATTTCCGCAAATATCTTCTTTTGAAGTTTAGGTTTAGTTTAATGAAATACTTATATGTTCTTACAAGCAATGAGAATGATTATTACCTTGAGCAAACACTGCTTTCAATAACTTCTTTACGTTTACATATGCCGAATGCTTTCATTTCTCTTTTAGTTGATAATGAAACAGAAACAACGTTAAGCGGGAAACGCAGAGCTATTCTCGATTTAGTTAATGAATTTAAATCTATAACTATTGATCCTCAATTCAATCAAAAAGCACGTTCACGCTGGCTTAAAACATCTATGCGGCAGTACATCGACGATGATTTTCTTTACATTGACGGTGATACGATTATTGCCGATGATCTTTCAGACATTGTAAATATTGATATGGATATTGGCGCAGTTCTTGACTCTCATATTTATTTATCAGAAAAAAACAATTATTTCCCAATACGATTAAAAAACATTAAAGCCATGTGTCCAAAATTTGGCATTACTCCAGAATTTGATTTAAATGTTTACTTTAACGGCGGAATAATGTTTTGCAGAAATAATGAAACAGGACATAGATTTTTTAGAGAATGGCATCGCTTATGGTTAAAGTGCTACGAGCTTGGAAGTCTAAACGACCAATCATCACTTAACCTGTCAAATTTCGTACTCAGTAGTGTAATTAAAGAATTAGATGGTATATGGAACTGCCAAATACTTGATGATGGTGCATTAAGGTTTCTTTATAATGCTAAGATTATCCATTATTTTTCTTCAAGGCCCGGTGAAAAGGTATATTTACCGGCAAACGATAACTTTTTAGACAGAATTAAAAAAAATGGCTTTATCGAACAGAATATATTAGACTTAATAAAAACACCAAAAACACTTTTTGCACCTAATACCCGTTTGTTTTTAGTAGATAAATCTTTTCATACTTTTTATGACTCTGCATTTTGCGGTATTTCAAAAAGATTATACAATACAAAGATAGGGAAAGCAATAGAACATATTTTATTCAAGATACGCAGAAATATTTATATTCCGCATAAAAGAAAATTTTCTAAAAGGTAAGACTATAGTCAATTAATTTTATTAATTGACTATTTCCGATTATAAATACTTATTGTACAAAGAATTATTCAATTCCTTGTACAATAAGTAAAATTAAAGGACTATATATGTCAATATATAATTACATTAATATGAATTACTTAAATCCACTACAGTCCCTGCCTATACAATGGTACTACTCTATCAAAAAAAACTACGAGCCGCTCAATCAAGTAAAGAGAGAGCATCATATTATCGTTTCTCTTACGAGTTTTCCGGCACGTTTTAACACATTACACTTTGCTATAAAAAGTATTCTTTGCCAAACAATGAAACCTGATATTATTTTTCTTTGTCTTACAAAACAGGAAGTTAAAGATGAATCAGCACTTCCTTCTTCTGTCCTTGAATTAAAGAAATATGGGCTTAAAATATTTTTTGCTGATGATAATTTAAAACCTCATAATAAATATTTATATGCCATGCAGCAGTATCCCGAATCATTAATAATTACTGTTGACGATGATAATATGTATGATAAACATTTGATTTCCGATCTTTATACTTCATTTATTAAATACCCTTCCGTTATTTCGGCAAGGCGTGTACATAAAATTAGATGCGGAGCAAACGGCAATTTACTGTTTTATAATAATTGGTTTTATGAGTACAAAAAAGAAAAAAAGCCTTCTTTTAGTCTGCTTGCAACCGGCGTAGGCGGAGCTTTATATCCTCCTAATCTTCTTCCAACGGAAACATTCGATACCGAAAAGATAAAAGAGTTGTGCCTTAATGCAGATGATATCTGGTTAAAATTTATGGAACTAAAAAATAACGTTCCTGTTGTATGGGTAAAAGGATGCATGATTCATCCATATAATATAAAAAAAGCGCAAAAAATAACTTTATTAAAAAATAATTATTACAAGAACCAAAATGATAAATATATATCTATTTTACAGGATTATTACAAAATAAATCTAAATTCTTATGTCAATGAATAATTACAGAGCATAAATGCAATACCTATACACCCTAACAAGCACCCCCGGCGACAATTATTACGAACAATTCCTGCTCTCAGCGGCATCATTAAAACTAAAAATGCCAAGCACACAAATTGTTCTTCTTTGTGATTCTAAAACAAAAGAAACCCTTACAGGAAAGCGTTCCGAATACGAAAAACTTACCGCCAAAGTTATAACAAAAGATGCGCCTTCTTCATTTTCACAAGTTGACGTTTCTCGCTGGATAAAAACTTCAATGAGGCGTTTTGTGCAAGGTGATTTTCTCTTCATTGACTGTGATACAATTATAACAGACGACCTCTCTTATATTGAAAAACTTAATGTTAAATTCGGCGCTTGTTTGGATAAGCATTCGCTTGTTGATTCACATAACAACAAAAACCTTATTGTTAACAACGACAAACAGCTTGGGTTTTCTTCATATACAGGCAACAGGCATTTTAACAGCGGCGTAATTTACTGCGCCGATTCTCCGGAAATTCACAAGGTTTTTGACCGCTGGCATGAACTTTGGCTTATTGGAAAAAACAAAAATATATCAAGAGATCAGCCTGCGTTTAATCAGGCAA
>WQVX01000089.1 GCA_009785615.1 Defluviitaleaceae bacterium
TAATCGGCATTTTGAAGGACAGGTTTGTTTTTGCAATTGCACAGGATTCACCCGATGAACAGTGGATTATGATTGATTTGATTCTCAAAGAAATCCAACGGCATGTTGTTTCAATTAAGCAGGATCGCTCTACTCCTCGCAATTCTACGCCTCGCAAAGTGAAGTTTCACCATAATCAAAAAGCTAATTGTTAGACGACTTTCTTAACCTGTGGACATTGGCAAGGCTTGACAAAACAAATCTAGTAGTTGTGTTCATAGCCCCGGTACGTAAAATTTGCGTACCGGGGCTTTTTTTTATGATTTAATGTATAATGGGTTAAATTGCTAAAATTATTGGTTGTGCAACCATATTATAAGAGGTGCAAAACATGTCAGAATCTCACTATAAAACTACAGAAATGCAGGTTATACTAAAGTTAAGAACATTACAAAAATCTCTGCCGCCTTTTGTAACGGAGCTTTTTCGTGGATTATCCGATTATACATCGGCTCGTACTCGTCTGGGTTACGCCTATGACCTAAAAACTTTCTTTACATATCTGTCTGAAGAAGTATGCCATAAAGACATTAAAAGCTTTACGCTGGAAGATCTTGCTAACATAACAGTTGACGATATTGAAGGCTTTATGGATTACCTTACCTATTATCTTAAACAAAAAAAAGAAGAAACAAGTACATCTGAAGTAATTGTTAAAAACGAAGCCATGGGAAAATCTCGAAAGCTTGCAGCAATACGTACCATGTTTAAATATTTCTATGGCAAAAGAAAACTTCCTGCAAATCCGGCAGAATTGGTGGGTTTTCCTAAAGTGCGAGAAAAGGTTATTACCACATTAGAATCTAACGAGATAGCCTTATTGCTGGAATTGGTAGAAAGTGGCGATAAGCTTACAGATCAGCAAAAGCAGTACCATCAACACACTAAGGTACGAGACGTAGCGTTAATTACTTTGTTACTGGGCACAGGGCTAAGGGTATCTGAATGTATAGGACTTAATTTGCAAGATATAAATTTTGAAACAGAAGTATTAAAAATTACACGCAAGGGTGGAGATGAGGCACTTCTATATTTTGGTCAAGAAGTTTCGGAGGCTCTGCAAGCCTATTTTATACTACGTAAAGAAATGAAACCTAAAGTCGGTCATGAAGATGCATTTTTTTTATCAATGCAAAATAGGCGTATTACGGATCGTGCAGTACAAAAAATGGTTAAAAAGTATGCAGAGCTTGTTACTACCCTAAAAAAGATTTCGCCTCACAAGTTGAGAAGTACCTTTGGTACACAATTATATAAGGAAACACAGGATATATATTTGGTAGCAAATATTTTAGGTCATGCAGATGTTAATACTACGCGCAAGCACTACGCTAAGATGGATGACGAACATCGTCGTAGGGCGGCTAATGCAGTAAAACTTAGAAAGGATTAGAAGAATTAATTTAGTGAACTATTCCACAGGACTTTTCTTTTTAATTTTTTTGTCGTACAATAAAACTAAAACCAATCAATGTTCACAAAATCAGAATGAAAGGGGATGTTGCTATGTATCTTATATTATTAGGAGTAGGCGCAGGATTTGTTCTGTTATCTTTAATTTTTGGCGAACTTGCTGAGTTGGAAGGGACTGTGTTTTCTTTTTTAAGGCCAACTGTTATAGCTGTGTTTTTGGCGGTTATGGGAGGAGTTGGGTTAATTTTAACGCCTCGTTTAGAAAGTTATTTTGTGTTTGGCATAAGTGCCGTTAGTGGCTTATTTGTGGGGTTTTTATTAAACCGTTTAGTAATTGTGCCACTACATAAGATGCAAAATACAAGTACACATGATAAGCAAGATTTAATAGGAACCACGGCAAAAGTTGCATTAACTATACCTCAAAACGGGTATGGAAAAATTAAATATACTGTAAGCGGCTCTGTTGTAACAAGCCCTGCAAAAAGTGATGATGGAAGCGGAATTAACAAAGATACTGATGTTACTATCATGTATATTCAAGATAACACTTATTTTGTGAAAAGTTGCTAATACTAACTTTGGTAAACCTAGAAAAGTAAACCTAGATCAGAAAGGATTGGGTGCATATGGAATTTTTTTGGATTGCTGTCATCTTAGCTGTAATATTTGGTGCCATCTTTTTAGTTTTTGCTTTATGGAAACGTGTGCCGCAAAACAAAGCTGCTGTTATAACAGGGCTAAAGAAGCGCATTATTTCCGGCGGCGGTGGCTTGATCGTTCCACTGCTTGAACGGTCTGACGTGATATCTTTGGAAAACATAAAGATACCTGTCGATATCAATAACGCAATATCAAGTCAAGGTGTTGCTATTGCTGTCAGAAGTGTTTCTGTTGTAAAAGTAAAATCTGACAGGGAATCAATTTATTCTGCTGTAGAGCAATTTTACAGAGGGGATCCCAGGTCTACAAGTGAAGAGATATCTTTGCAGGCCAGTTATGTCCTTGTTGGTAAGCTTCGTGAAATTATTGCAAAAATGACAGTTGAAGAAATTTATCGCGATAAAGATAAATTTTCCAGCGAAGTACAAGAGAACGCAGCAAGAGACTTAGCCGAGATGGGTTTGGAAATTAAAGCATTTACGGTTATGGATATAAGTGATTCTAATGGTTATCTGGAAGCATTGGGACGCAAACAGATTGCAGAAGTTAAAAAGGATGCAGATATAGCAGAAGCAGAAGCGCAAAGGGAAACAAAGGTGAAAACTGCCGAAGCAACCCGCCTTGGAGAAGAAGCCCGTCTTTTAGCCGAAACTCAAATAGCTGAGGCTACAAAAGTAAAAGAGTTGAATGTTCAAGCCTTCCGTAAAGAACAAGAATCTGCCAAAGCTCAAGCTGACTTGGCATACGAAATACAAGCAAACAAGGTAAAAAAAGAAGTTACTGATACAGAAATGCAAGTTGAACTTCTTAGAAAGCAAAAGGAAACAGAACTAGCCGAACAAGAGGCACTAAGAAAAGAAAAAGAACTTTCTGCTACTGTTCATAAAGCCGCAGATGCTGAAAAATATAGGCGGGAAAAGGCGGCAGAAGCAGCAAAATACGAGCAGATAGCAAAAGCGCAAGCAGATGCCGAAGCTATAAAATTAGACGGTGCTTCAAAAGCGGAGGCCACCAAAGCGCAAGGCCGCGCACAAGCAGAGGTTATACAACATCACGGCTTAGCTGAATCTGAAGCAATAAAAGCAAAGGGCTTAGCCGAAGCCGAAGCTATGTTCAAAAAAGCAGAAGCCTTTAAGCAGTACAATGACGCTGCTGTAACTCAAATGATTATTGAAAAACTGCCGGAGATAGCTAAAAATGTAGCTGACCCAATCTCTAAAACTGAAAAAATTGTGGTTATTGATAGCGGACAAGGCGGCGGAGCCTCAAAGATTTCAGGATACGTAACTGATATTATTGCAAAACTACCTGAAACAGTTGAGGCATTAACAGGAATAAACTTAATAGACAAATTTAAAGGTGCTGTTGAAGGATATTCTTCCATGGAAGAACCTACTGAGGAAGATTAAGAAGCTGTATTCAACTCTTGAGATACCGGATTGACCGAGGTGGGGACATATGGGTTCATGTTATCCGTGATGAAGGAGGAAACATCACAGAGTTTGATATTGTGCAGATAGAAAATAACTAAGTAATAAAATCCATATAAACTTGCGGCTTTTGTGAAAACATAGCCGCTTTTTTATATGCTGGGAAACTGCTGTATTTTGAAATTGTAAAATAATAGTATTAAAATGCAGAAAAGCCAATGATTCAGCTTTTTAGCTTGAGCCACCGGCTTTAGGTTTTGCTTTTAATACGGCGTAGCCGCTTTGTTCTCTGCGATTAAAAATGCGCTTGACAAAATGCCACAGGGGATCGTAACAAAAATGTATCAATCTATGAATGTGCAGTATCTAAGAAGCTGTATTCAACCCATTGAAACACTGTCTTGTCGGTCAATCCGGTATCTCAAGAGTTGATACAGCTTCTAAATCCCAACTATCACATTACCCTTATTACATCTAATCCATATGTTGATACACTTAATGCTTTTATTTTGTTATTTTTCTCTTGCAGAAAAAAGAAACCGGGGGTAAAATATCATCATAAATTGTTTACAAAGTTTTAGATTTAAATGCTCGTTTATAAATAAGGAAGGATTACCTTATGTCTAAAAAAATAATAGTATTAGGTGCAGGATGCTCCGGTATATTAATTGCAAAGAAGTTGGAAAAAAAGTTTAAAAATGATGATGTAGACATTACAATCATTGATAAAAACCCTTTCCATACATTGCTAACCGAGTTGCACGAGGTAGCCGCTTGGCGTGTTGATGAAACAAGTATTAGAGTTGATCTAAAAAAAATCTTTGCCGGACGCAATGTGAATGTAGTGCAAGACAAAATTGTCTCAGCGGATTATGCCGGCAATACGCTTGTAGGAGAAAGAGACACATATTCATATGATTTTTTAGTATTGGCTACCGGCTGCAAGCCTACTTACTTTGGAGTAGAAGGCGCAGAAGAACATAGCTTTTCTCTTTGGTCTTATGATGATGCTGTGCGTCTGCGTGAACATATTTTGGGCGTCTTTCGTAAAGCATCCCAAGAAGTGGATGTTGAACGTAAAAAAGGACTGCTTAACTTTTATGTTGTAGGTGCCGGTTTTACCGGCGTAGAAATGGCCGGAGAGCTGGCAGAGTATGCACCAATCGCTTGTGATAAATTTAAAATTGATCCAAGCCTGGTACGCATAACAATTGTTGACGTTTTGGATAGAATTATAACTTCTGTTCCGGAAAAAGTTTCTAACAAAGCTGTAAAAATCATGGAGAAATTGGGCATTAACATTTCTCTAAATACCAGAGTTGTAAAGATAGGCGAAAACAGTATCACTTTGGTAAAAGACAATGAATCTACAACTGATACTACACACACAGTTATGTGGGTAGCAGGTACAGAGGGTTCTGATATTGCTATGGACGCCCAAGCTTTGGGGCTTAAAGAAGGCTACAAAGGGCGGGTAGAGCTTGATGACCACTTGCGTTCTTTAAAACATCCCAATGTGTATGTTGCCGGAGATAACATGTTTTTTGTACCGGTAGGTCAATCTACACCTGTCCCTCAAATGGTAGAAAATTGCGAGCATTGCTCCCCTATAATTGTAGAAAATATAGCATCAGAGCTTAAAGGAGAGCAGCCAAGCAAGGTATACAATCCTACATTTAATGGAGAAATGGTTTGCATAGGCGGACGCAAAGGCGTAGCAAATGTAGGCAGACCGGGAAAAAGAATTGCTTTACCTTCTTTTCTTGCCATGTTTTGCAAACATTTTATCAATGTAATATACTTTTGCCAAATTGCAGGCTGGAGTAAAGCCTATTCTTATGTGGCAAACGAAGTTTTTACCATAAGAAACCGCAGAAGCTTTGTTGGCGGGCATTTTTCTAATAGGTCGCCGTTATTCTTTATTGTGCCTTTAAGGCTGTTTTTAGGTATCTATTTTATATATTTTGCTTACCGACGATACGCCATGGGCTGGCTTTCATCACCAATGCTAAGAAATATGTATTATGATATAGCCGCTCAATTTAGGCCGGCACTTTTTGAATTTGGACTATTTAATCAGTTTAGATTTTCTGTTTATTTGGCTAATGATACCATGCATGTATGGCTGCAAACTACGCCTGTAGAATGGTTTTTAAGAAATGTAGTTTTTGCCTCTCAAGGATCAGAGATGTTCTTTCAGTTTTTGATTGCAGGCATTGAGTTGCTTTTGGGGCTTGCTTTTATTGCAGGACTGTTTACTAGTTTAGCGTCTATTGGTGCTATTGCTATAGGGTTGTTGATTTTTACTACTGTTGGATTCTCAATTTATCAATGGTGGATACCTTTTGCCGGCATTGCGTTCTTGTTTACCGGCGGCAAAGTTTTATCCTTAGATTATTATGTAATGCCTTGGCTGTCTAAACGCTGGAAAAATATCGGATTTATTAGAAAATGGTATCTGTATAATGATTGATTATAATATTGATTATGTGATTACGGAGGCGGAATATTTTGAAGAAATGTTTAATTTTAACTACACTCTTAGCAGGCGCAATACTTTTATCTGCATGTGGTAGTTTAGATGATCCTTATAGTGTATGGAATGAACGTAGAGAGGCTCCCGCCACAGTACCTGCGGCAAGTGGTGGTGCAATGTCCTTTACTCCGGGTGTTTATACAGGTGTGGGTTCAGGTGGTTGGGAAGGCGATATCACAATCTCAATTACAGTAAATGATGCAGGATCTATTACAAATATTGAAGTTACAGACCATAACGAGACTGAGGCTTTTGCAGATCGTGCTTTTGGATATTTAATTCCGGCGGTAATTGCTGCCCAATCTGCTAATGTAGATACAGTTTCCGGAGCCACTGCTACTTCTACCGCTTTTATAGCCGCTGTGCAAGATGCTTTAAGGCAAGCCGGAGGCGTACCTGTTGGTGGAGCTACTGCTGTCAGCCGGCCATTAACACCGGGTACTTTTACAGGCGTGGGGTCAGGCGGTTGGGAAGGCGATATAACTATAGCTATTACTGTTAACGAGGCAGGTGCTATTACAGATATCGAAGTTACAGATCATAACGAAACTGAGGCTTTTGCAAGCCGTGCTTTTGGAGAATTAATTCCGGCAGTAATTGTTGCACAATCTGCTAATGTGGATACAGTTTCCGGAGCTACTGCTACTTCTACCGCTTTTATAGCCGCTGTACAAGATGCGATAAGCCAAGCAGAAGAAGGAATTCCTCAGATTGACGCTGACCCGGATGATGACGAAGATGACATTGAAATTGTTTTTCGTGATGATTTAACCCCCGGTATATTTATAGGCGTGGGAACAGGCGGTTTTTACGGAGATATTACTATAGCTATGACTGTTAGTGATGCAGGTGCTATTGCAGATATCGAAGTTACAGACCATAATGAAACTGAATCTTTTGCAAATCGTGCTTTTGGTGCTTTAATCCCGGCGGTAATTAACGCCCAATCTGCTGATGTAGATATCGTTGTTGGAGCTACTGCTACTTCTGATGCATTTATAGCCGCTGTACAGGATGCTATAAGTCAAGCCGAAGAAGATTTGGCAAGTGATATTGTTATCCCTCTTCCTATTTTGTTGATTCCCGGTACTTTTGTAGGTATAGGGGAAGGTGGCTGGGAAGGTAGTATCACTATAGAAATGACTGTTAATAATGCAGGTCTTATTGCAGATATTGAAGTTACAAATCATAATGAGACTGAAATTTTTGCAAATCGAGCTTTTGCGGAATTAATTCCGGCAGTTATTGATGCACAATCTGCTAATGTAGATATTGTTTCGGGAGCTACTGCTACTTCCAATGCATTTATAGCTGCTGTAGAAGATGCTATAAGCCAGGCAGGCCAGTAATAATGAGTGATAAATTAGAAATAACACATGCTATAGAGTTGTATCGCCAACAAATCAGATCCCTCTTGCAAGGAGAGGGATCTGTTCACAAAAATTCAAATTTGAAAGAAATTACATCCTATCTGTCTCGAAGCATGGGTAAGGGGATACGCCCTTTATTGTTGATTACTGCTTCTTCTGATAAAGACGGCTTGGTGCCAAAAGACTCCATTAAGGCCGCCACCGCTATAGAACTTTTGCATATGGCTACACTTGTACATGATGATGTGATGGACGACGCAACCACTCGACGAGGAATCCCTTCGTTACACACAAAATTTGATACAAAGACAGCCGTTATTTGTGGTGATTACTTATTAAGCATAAGCCTATCCATGTTAGCAGATATGGATAGTTCTCGTGCAGAAAACTATAAAAAGTCAAGTGAGTTTATACCTTTAGGGCCTCATTTTTCGCGTGCATTATCTGACCTATGCAAGGGTGAGTTTAGCCAACATACGAATATGGGAAACTTAGATATAAACTTACTTGATTATTTGCGTATTATTTCCGGCAAAACTGCCGCTCTTTTTTTCATTGCTGCTTATGCCGGTGCCATTTTAGGACAAGAATCCCAAGAAGATGTTAAGGCTATAGGACGGTTTGGCCGTTTAATGGGCATGGTGTTTCAAATTGCAGATGACTGCAAAGATTATGAATGGACAGAAGATGAGGCATTAAAACCTGTGGCTAATGATATCAAAAACGGTGTTATCACGTTACCGTTGATATTGGCTATGAAAAAAGATCCTTTACTTCGATCAGTGGCAAAAGAGGCTATGATAAATCATAAAGATTTACAAGGCTTCGTGCAATCTGTAAGAGAGTCTGATGGACTTTTGTCCGCTAAGGCTTTGGCACAACGCTATGTATTACGAGCTAATCAATCTTTGAGAAATGTCCCTTCACATAAGCGTGAAGCATTGCTCTCTATTTTACAAGGAGTAATACAATGATACAACAACATTGTTATACAAAAACTAAACAAGGAATCTTCAATAAACACGAAGGCTATGACACAGTAGCACGTTCGCCGGGTCTTACAGAATCCTTCATTAAAGAACGGATACACCCATTTTGCTTTTATCATCCATCCAGGTTGCTACAGGCTAAAAGAGTACCGGCAGAAGAATTTCCAAGAACGCTTAATATTGTTCATTTTCCTGAGGGGCAAATGCTTATTGGGCAAACTATATATGTAGAGTCGGATTATACCAATCAGCATTCTACCTTTTTTACGCATAACTATATATTGCCTAAGCCGGAAAACCTTTCTCCTGAAAATATTGGTACGATGTTATGCCGTACCAACTTTTTGACTGAAACCGAATGGGATCAATTGCTAGAGCTTAAAGAGCTTCCGTTACACGACTCTATTGCAACAGGAACAGTAGGGCCATTACCTTTTGATCAACATCGAATGCAACAATTGATATATGTGCTGTTAGATGCAATTTTAGGGATAAAAAAAGTTTATGTGATATTACCGGATTTAGTTTGGGTGCGCCCTACATTAATGTGGATATATGATCAATTGCCTAAAGATGCAGCACAAACTTTAGGTTTTACCACTTATAGCAGAGAACCGGAAAAGAAACAATTTTTACATCTTATTTTTATGGAAAAAGGAAGTATTCTTCCCGGAGACGCCAGGGTTAAAGATGATTATATCCTTGATTTTTACAGCGGATATTTTTCTGAAAACTTGCCTGATTAAGAATCGACGATCATTAGATTAAGTAACATTATCACCTTAAACGTAACATGTTTACACTTTTAAAGTATTATTATAAAACGCATAAAACCCCTTTTCTTTGATCCTAAAATAGGTTATGATCTAGCAATGCTAAATGTACTAAGATGTATCAAAACCAGGGAGGATAATCATGGAAAAGATAAAAGGAAAAAGTAACATAGGCTTGTTAACAGTAATTTTAGTAAGTTATTTTGTTGTAGGCTTTCCGGATGGGTCTTTTACTGTCTCATGGCTGGGAATAGCAGATGATTTAAGTTTGACAATAGCACATTCAGGCTACATTCTTGTTGGGTACTCGGTTACATACACATTGGCAGGGGTTATTTTATCCTGGCTTAACCGTTTTATGAAGTTGCAAACAATTTATTTTTGGGGACTTATAATAATGGGTGCGGGCTTTGTTGGCCTTGCTTTATCTCCAAATTTTATAATGGCACTTGCTGCTATAACTATCTATGGATTTGGTACCGGGGCAATGGCCTCCAGTATGAATTCGTATATGGCTAAGCATTTTACTGCACGACATAACAATTGGATGCACTGCTTTTGGGGCGGAGGCGCAACATTAACACCTTTGATTATGTCCCAAATGATGGTGTTGTTTAGCTGGCGCGCAGGTTACTATGTTATTACAGGTATTCTAGGGGTAGTTGCAGTTATTCTTTTAATTAGCATGGCTAAAAAAGTTTGGATTGATGACAATGAAGATGCAGTGCAAGAAGAAGCTGAAACAGTTGTTGTTAAAAAGAGGTATCTTGCAAAAAAATGGCATCAAGTGGTAGAGATATTGACATTTTTCTTTTTGGGTGGTACAGACTACACTCTTGTATTTTTTACAGGAATGGTATTAATGTCACGTGGATTAAGCCTTGAAGCTGTTGGGTTATTTTCAGCGGTTTACTATGTTTGTATGACCACAGGCCGTATGTTTTTTGGCTGGATAGCTAAATGGTTAAAAGAAACCTCCATTATACGTATTGGATGTGCTATAGCAGTAGCGGGAATTGGAGTGTTGTATTTTACCGGCAATATTGCCGGTATGGCTATGACAGGGTTTGGGTTAGCACCACTGCTTCCAACTTTGGTAAGTGATACTTCAAACCGATTTACCCCGCGCATAATCTCCAAGCTTGTAGGATATGAATTAGCAGCTTTTGGTGCCGGCATAGCAGTTCTATTCTTTATTACCAGTATGGTGCTGGAATTTGTTACTTTAGAAGCACTCTTTCCCATAGGCTTATCGTTTATTGTTCTCGTATTTTTATGTAATGAGATTTTAGTACGTGCTACAAAGGTAAATGATGTAAATTAAAGAAAAAGTGAGCCATGCACAACAAAGGTTGAAAGTGATATAGTCTGCAAAAAAAGAAAGCAGATGAACTGCCGATTCAATCTCCGGTCACACGAACGCTAAGTTCTACTTTCCAAAATCGAACACCAGGCATGTAGGACGGTGTGATTAGCTCCGTTACGAACGCGAGGTTCTTGGAAAAAACCATCATCCGATACCTACTGTATTGCCTGGTTTAAGCAGTAATGGTTGGTTGCGATAGCTATTCGCAACCGGCTTATAACCGTAACTTAATAGTAGGAGGATATTATGATTACACCCATTTCAAAAGAAAACGAAAAAGAGTGGATAAAACTATGTATTGCCCTTTGGCCTGATGCCACAGCAGAGAGTTTGCGTGAGGCGTATAATACATATAAATTGAGCGACTTTTTGTATTATACAGAAGATGAAGCTGTGGCATTTATAAGCCTTTCATTGCGTCATGAATACGTTATAGGAACGGAAACATCCCCTGTTGGCTATTTAGAGGGTATTTATGTTATGCCTGAATTTCGCAAAAGCGGTATAGCAAAAGAGTTGGTTGCTTACGCCAAAAATTGGGCTTTCTCACAAGGTTGCAATGAAATAGCTTCTGATGTTGAGCTTCACAACGAGGACAGCCAATTGTTTCATGAAAAAATTGGATTTACGGAAGTACCCCGATTTGTAAGTTACACTATGAGTTTGCTTCAATAAAAAGAAAAACAGCCTGGCATGGATGCAAAATCCCCTGAATTTAAGGCGGCAATGTCTGCTATACGAGAGCGGATAGCCACAACCAAACGCCGTGAAACCAGCCGTGGTTATATAGATTATCACGTTTGCAGAAATATTTGTCATGAATTTCAGAAACTCCTTAAAGAAACCGTCAGAGCAGTCGAATTTGCATTACCGAAATTCACAAGCAAGTCGATGAAGCAAAAGATCGCAAAAAGTACAAAAAAGTTTGCGGAAATATTAAGAATCTGTTTGATTATGGCGGCGTATATGAGGCAGGAGAAATAATCACAGCTTTAACGGCCAAATACCCAAGCCGTGCAGCTTTTGCAGATGAACTTAAATCGTTATCACAGAAAATTAACAAGGCGAAAACAAAGGCAGATGCCAAAAAGTCATGAAACATGTAGCTTTACTATATGTAATACAGATGAGATATTTCTTAACGAAAATCAGGAGCATATTTATACATTGAAAAAATCTGAAAAACTTGGGATTTTATAAGGGGACAAGCGAGGGTGCGAACCATGACCGGCGAGGCGCAAATCGAACAAAGTTTTATAGATATACTTACTCATCGCGAAAACCAATGGACATTTCGGGAAGATTTAAAGACTGAATCCGCTCTTTGGGAAAATATGCGTGGGCATATAAACAGAATAAACTTGGCACAGTTGGATGGAATCCCACTAACTGCCGGAGAGTTTGCCCAAGTGAAAAATGAATTTAGGCGTTTAACAGCAACACCTTTTTTGGCTTCTCAGTGGCTGCGCGGCGAAAATGGTATTGCAAAAATTCCTATTGAGCGTGAGGATACTTCCAAAGGTGACGTGTCTTTAGTTCTTTTCAGCAACAAAGACATCGCCGGGGGAATTTCCGGTTACGAAGTGGCAAGCCAAGTAGTGCCGGCCGCAGATGCTTCCATGCGTGGTGATGTAACTCTGCTTATAAATGGAATTCCTGTCATCCATGTTGAATTAAAAAGTGAATATGCTAAAGATGGCTATCGTCAAGCCTTTGACCAAATAGAACGCTACGCAGGAGCCGGCTTTTTTGATGGCATTTTTGCAACAGTACAAATTTTCGTAATCAGCAATAAGGTATCCACAAAATACTTTGCAAGACCAAGTAGCAACAGCGGATTCAAAGCCGCCAAAAAGTTTCTATTCAATTGGAGAGAGCCAAATAACGAGCCTGTGGAGGATTTGTATGATTTTACCCGAAAAGTCCTCCGAATTCCAATGGCACATGAATTGGTAAGCCGCTACACCATTTTAGTGGATGATAAAAAAGA
>WQVX01000090.1 GCA_009785615.1 Defluviitaleaceae bacterium
GAGAACCTCTCTGCTGCTGAGTCCCGTATCCGCGATGCAGACATGGCTCAAGAAATGATGAGACTTACCCAAGCTAACGTATTGCAACAAGCTGCTATCTCTATGTTGGCACAAGCAAACCAAGCACCACAAAGTGTTCTTCAATTACTTGGATAATTTTATTGATTGCATTTTTGATATCTTTGATGTCACAAAAGCCCCCTCCTTGGGAGGGGGCTTTTCTTTAATAATTTGGATATTTTTTTTGTGTATGCTAGTATAAATATTGGGAAAAGTAACTGTAAACATACCTACCGCAAAAAGGGGAAATGAAAAATGCTTTTATCTATTGGCATGATTGTAAAAAACGAAGAGAAATACTTGAGAGAATGCTTAAATGGCCTAAAACCAATTATGGAGCAGGTACATAGCGAATTAATTATTTATGATACCGGCTCCACAGATGGCACAATGGAAATTGCAAAAGAATTTACAGACAAAGTTTTTGAACTGGAATGGCGTGGTGATTTTGCCTGGGCGCGTAATCATACTTTAGATAAAGCCTTGGGCAAATGGTATATGTTTGTTGATGCCGATGAAATTTACCAAGACGCTCAAGAAATTATTGACTTCTTTAATACCGGCGAATACAAAAAATATTCTTGTGCTCGTATTTTATTACAAAATATATGGGGCGGCGAAAACATGGGTAGCGCACGCTTGCCCAGATTCTTTAAAAAACTTAAAACAACGCGCTTTGAAGGTCAAATCCATGAAACTATCAAAGTATCACGCCCAATGAAAACATTTGATACTATAGTAAAACACTATGGTTACGATTATTCAGGGGAAAATGGAGAAGAAATAAAAAAAGCTAAAATAGAACGCAATATTGCTCCACTTTTAAAAGAATATGAAGAAAAACCTGATAACCCAAGAACCATTTATCATATTTTAGATCATTATGGCATAGTCAAGGATTTTGAAGAATATCAAAAAGTTTTGGATCATGCCTTTACACTATTCAAACCAACTGATATAGAACCCTGGTATCACATTTTTCAGTTGCACCAAACAAGGTTGTATGCACACAAAAATGAGTTTGAAACTTTATTTGAGCATGTAGAAAATTATTTTAAAGAAAATAAAGCTCTATATACCACTGCTGTTAACATGAAGCTGCTTTATGCAAAAGCTTTGCAAATTAAAGGAGAGTTTGAAAGATCAGCAGAAAGTTATTTAGAAGCATATGATCTATTTAACAAAAATTTGGAAGGCAAAATAAATAACACAATAGAATCTATGTGCCAACTGCAACATGTAAGCCCTGAAGATGAATATGTATATATAGATGCCATTTCTGCTAACTATGCAAGAGCCGGCGATTTTAAAATGGCCGGTCAATGGAGAGATAAGCTGGAACCCAAAAAGCAAAAAAATATTGATTTTGTTAATCTTTTTGTTGTTGGCACGGTTCATACAAAACGGTTTGCCGGTTATTCAAAACTATTCTACTATATTTCATCTAAACATGAAATTGGATCTGCGGAATATGATAATGCCATTATTACCATGGAAAAAACCCTTCCTGATAATACTGCCAAACTTGCTTTTGCAGAGGCTATTGCTAACGACCCCGCTGCTCGCTTCCGTTCAGATGACTATATTCACTTGCAAAAACTACGCACACTAAACGCAAAGGCCACAAACTCAAGCGAATCTGAAGGCTTAAATGATGAATTATTTAAAGAGCTGGACTACTTCCTTAACTCAGATACAGAATTCCCTCAATATTTTGCTGATGTATTTGTTTACGCCATAAAATATGGCAAAGATACTTCAAACTTTATTTCTAACATGCGTATCACCAACACCAATGACATGGTTGTAAGTTTAGTAGCTACTCATAAAGATTTAAAGGACATCTTTTTAAAGTATCTGGAGGTCAGCCGGTGGCTAAAAAAAGATCATCCTATAAAATCTGCCCGTCTAATGTCTACTATTGCCTCTGCTATCATAGATATTAGAGACAGAAAACCCATAGCAATAGATGATGCCAGCCAAGATATTATTAACACAGTAAATGATAAAGTGGATACTTCCTCAAAGGATGAAGAAAAAACAGATCTTATAACCTTTGAATCTTGCATCCGCGTCCGTCACAAATATTTGACTATGGTTTACAAAGATGATATATATTGTGACGAAAACGCAAGCTATTTGCCGGAGCAAGATACCTTTGTCTATTTTGCAGCAAAAGCCTATACCTGCCAAGATAATGGAGATATTGCAGGTTTTGCTCAAAATTTACGCTATGCTCTTAGAATTTTACCACATATGACTGATGTAATATCCCAAATTGGAAATAGCCTCAAAAAAGAAATTGAAGAAGCACCACCAACTTACAAAGAAGAATTGACTAATCTTCACGAGCAGTTGGCCCAAGAAATAGTAGTCTTTAAAACTGCAATGTATAACATGATTAGTTCAGGAGATACAAAACAAGCTGCCAAGCTTTTAGAAGCGTACGTCCGGCTTAATCCTTCAGATCCTGAAATTGAAAAAATACAAAAAATGATAGAAGAAAAATAGGAGACCCTCCATGAGAAAATACCACCATCAACAAATTTTAACTGTACTGCAAACCATAAAAGAAGCTCAATCTTCTAAACTGTATGCAGAATGTCAAGAAGGAGCCTTGTCTGTTTGCGACTTTATTGAGAGCATAGCAGGCAAAGGCACTTTAACCGTAACTTTACTTGAAGAATATTGCGAGACTTTATTCAAAGTTAATGCCGGTGAACTTGACGAGAAAACATTAGACTCACAATTTAGCAAAATTGAAGAAAGCGTTAATAATGAATTACCGCCAACTAAAATAGAAATGGCCTTTTTCCCATATAAAGCCTCTACATTTGGTGCTATGGAATCCATTTGGCGACCATTCAACGATGATCCTCATTGTGACGCCTATGTAATACCTATCCCGTATTACGATCGCTTGCCGGACGGATCTCTTGGAGAGATGCATTTTGAAGGAAGTGAGTATCCAAAAGATATTCCTGTTGTAGATTGGGAAGCTTATGATGTAGAAGTTCGACACCCGGATATTATTTTCCTTTATCACCCTTATGATGATAGTAACCCTTCAATAACTGTACATCCTGATTTTTATAGCAAAAATTTAGAAAATCATACAGATGTTTTGCGTTATACACAAGGCGTCTAATGGAGAGAGGTATACATGAGCGATAATCTATCGCAAAACACAAACAACAGCTCATTAGAAAATTTGATAAATGAATTTATTGATGGTATTGCAGACTTATTTAATGCAGGACACTATGAGCTAATTTCAGAGCTGTGCATAGAATTTTTAGAAAAATTTAAAGATGATCGTATATACGCACTACTTGCAAGTGCTAAACTTGCCATTGATGATATTGAGGCGGCAGAAAAAGCCTCAAGGGAGGGAATAGCTCTTAACCCTGAAAATCCCGATCATTTTATTAATCTTGCCTGTATCCTATCAATTAACGGATCGCCTTCTAATGCGGCCCGCTCCTTTCTTCGTGCAAAAAAACTAGGCATGGGAAGCCTTGATGATGTTTGCGACGAAGAAATTTCTAAACTATCGAGCTTAATCAGCAAACCAATTAATGAATTAATCCCGGATAAAGCAAAAAAACGAGTGCTGGTAATTGCAGCTATATTTCCGCCGCTTTCAGGATCCGGCGTACAGCGCACACTTAAACTCGTTAAATATTTGCGTTTTTTTGACTGGGAACCCGTAGTAATTACTTATCCTATTTCGGACAATGTAGAATTTCATGATTATAAATATTTAGATGAACTGCCAAACGATATAGAAATCATTCGGATACCTTTTACTCCAAAAGATACTCCGGACGTTCATATTGAATATTTAAAGCAAAAACTACTACCCTTATTATCCCAAAATACTGCTGCACAGCTTAATCAAGTATATGAAATAGCTAATTGGCAACAACGCTCTACTTTGGTAAGATTCCCGGAACCATCTATAAACTGGGCATACAGTGTTGCAGAATATATTGAAAAGCACACCAACATGTCCAAAATAGATATGATATATTCTACAAGCGGCCCATACAGCAACCACTTTGCAGGATACTATATAAAGAAAAGATTCAATAAACCTTGGGTTGTAGATTTTCGCGACGAATGGAGCAATAACCCGGTTTTATGGGTAGATAATAAAGCGGGCATATCTTATCAAATGTGTTTAGACTGCGAAAATAAAATATTAAAATCTGCTGATCATGTTATTTGCGTAACCGAAAAAAGTTTAGAAAATTACAAAAAACTAGGGGTTTCAAAAGATAAAGTTTCATGTATTACAAACGGCTTTGATGAAGAAGATTTTGAAGGTCTGGCAGATAGCAGCTCTCAAAATGAGAAATTTACATTAATCCACAACGGACTTTTGTATAGAGACAGAAGCCCAAAAACCATACTCCAAGCTATAAAAAATTTGATTAATCGTAATGAGATTGATGCAGATAAAATAATTTTTTACATGGGTAACACTATGGGCTATGGTAAAGCACAAGAGGATCAAATAACTGAGGAAGTTGCCAAACTTGGATTAGAAAAAATAGCTTTTCAAACTCCTTACATGGAACATAGAGAGAGCTTGAATCATGCTTTTTCTGCAAATTTATTAATTATAATATTAGGGTCAAATCAAGCCAACGATGCTACATACCCTGCTAAAATATTTGAATATTTACGGTTAGGAAAGCCAATTTTAAGCCTTGCACCTTCCAACAGTGTTATGGAAAGCCTACTTAAAAAAAATACACACGGGGTAAATGTGCATTTTGATGATATAGCTTCAATAGAAAAAGAAATTTTGCGTTATTACAACGCTTGGCTTTCGGGTGATACGTTAACACATCAGTCAGATATTTCTGCATATGAAAGAAGAAATTTAGTTAGCAAACATGCTGCTATTTTTGATGCAAAAAAACTCAATACTGCGCAAAAAACAAACAATGCAATGGATATGCTAAAATTAGCCATTGCTTTAAACGCACAGCAAGAATTTGATAAATCCCTTGCGGCACATAAAAAAGCTATCCGGCTAGAACCAACTTTATCTAACATAAAAAAGAGCCAAAAGGTTAATACCGTTCCAAAATATGACGAATATGATACTTCTTGCATTGGCTGCAACTCTGTAGACATAGTACCCACATTTGTATGCAATCAATCTATTAGTGCAGACAATTATGGTGTATTAAATCCCATTAGGGTATGGAAAAAATGTAATGAATGCGGTCTGGTTTTTGCCGGAAACATGCCCTCATCGTCTGCTCTCGACAAATATTATGCTGCCCATTTTAAAGAAATGCAGGCCGGTGGAAAAATGTATGCCATTTCTGAAACAGGAAACCAAGAGGGATATTTCCGCTATAGCGAAAATCGCATAAATCGCATTGAAAGGATACGCGGAAGTAAAGGAAGCCTATTAGATATTGGTGCAGGGCTTGGCACTTTTGTTAAGGTGGCTTCAGATCATGGCTGGCAAACTTACGGGCTGGAATTTTCGTCGGAAAGGGTTAACTACGCTAAAGAAAAATGGGGGATATCCCTCAAACAAATGGATTTTTTCGACTTGGAATCCAAAGATCAATATGATGTAATCACTATGTTTGAGGTAATTGAGCATCTTATAAACCCTTGGGAAGCTTTAGAAAAATGTGCTTCTTTGCTGAAAGAAAAAGGAGTTTTTGTAATCGCAACACCTTTTAGGGATAGTACATTTGTTAAAGCAAGGCATCCTTCAAACGATTTTTGGTGGAATGAGCCTTCTCATTTATCATATATGGATACCCAAACCCTAGTGAAGGCAAGTCAAAAATATGGATTTAACTGTGTAGAAATAGTAGATTCTGAGGATGGCGCAGGACGTTTGGAAGTATATTTACAAGCAAACTAAGAAGCTGTACAACTTCTAATATAAGACCGCGGGGATAAAATATGAATTCAATGGAATCAAAAGATAGTTTTAAAAAAGCTGATCTTTTACTAAAACATAAAGATTATGAAAATGCATCCAAAATATATTCAACCTTAATGGATAACTCGGATACGGCTCCGGTAGCATGTTATAGACTTGCTCAAATCGCAAATGAAACAGGCGATCCCGTAGCTGCAAAAAATCTATATTATGATGCTTTTAAGCTAAAGCCTGATATCTGCGAATTAGTATTACCGGCAAACCACTGCAACCGTACTTATAAATTTCCTGGTATAAAAGATTTGCCGGCTATAGAAACATGTCATCTTTGCGGAAAAAAAGGACAGCCTTATTGGTGTTATATATTGCCGGAAGTGGCATCAACGTTCCGCATTGACTTTAACCCTGTAAGAACATGGATGTATTGCGACAACTGTCATCACTTATACGCTGATGAATTTCCTGTACAAGAGGTGATATCGTCTAAAAACACTTATAATCCACCAATGCGAACAATAATGAGATTTTTTCCTTATTACTCAGAGATACTTACTAAGTTAGCTAATTTTTCACAGGGCAATGACCTTCTTGAAATTGGCATTGGGGGTTGCGAATGTTCTCTTGTTGCCCAAGAGATGGGCTTTAATGTTTTGGGAATTGATATATTAGAATCCAATGTACTGCAAGCTCAATCCTATGGGATTGATGCAGAAGTTGCCGATTTTATGAATGTTGATTTCGGAAAGAAATGGGATGTTATCATTTTAGGCGATGTATTAGAGCATGTGTCAAATCCGGTATTGGCTATAGAAAAAGTACGCCAGCTATTAAACGATAATGGTGTTATATGGATTTCTACGCCTACATTTGATGGTGCTACCGCCAGAATGTTAGGGCACAACGATCCTATGCGTAGGGAAACGGGGCATTTAAGTTACTTTTCTCGTCAATCATTGTTTAGTTTATTAAACCGATTTGGGCTTGTTCCAATAGATTATAGGATATCTTCCCATTATAATGGGTCAGTTGAGATTATAGCAAATGTACAGTAAATATTTTTAACATCATTGCAAAAAAGGCTACCTTGTAATTGAAAAAATTACAGGGTAGTCCTTTTTTTGTTGAATTATGGGGAAATGGGTGGCGCAATCGGTGACAAAATTTATATATTTTTAAAATTCATATAGATGAATATTTCGTAAAATTCTTTAAGTTTGAAATTGATCATTTACTAGCTGGTTCAAAATATGCTATAATAGGAACAAAGATTAATGTGAATGTGGGATATCATAATTATAATGTGACGCAAAACTTAAAACTAACATTAAAACAATGCGAGGGCAATATAGTGGATGAACAAAATGAAAAACGTAGTGCATTGAATAATGAATCTGATAAAGGAAAAATTCAATTTGGTCAACCCGATTATCGGGTATACGAAAGCATTCGTTTGCACCTTGCCAATGCACGGACAAAAGTTATCAATGCTATAACCGTAGCAATGGTACAAGCATATTGGGAAATCGGCAGAGAGATTACAGAAGCAGTAGGTGATCGTGCCGAGTACGGAAAACAACTTTTACTTTTTTTGTCTGAGCAGTTAACTATAGAATTTGGTAAAGGATTCACAGTTGCGAATTTGCGTAATATGCGTCAGTTTTATAAGACATTTCCGAATCGCTACGCACTGCGTAGCGAATTGACATGGACGCATTACCGATTGCTAATGCGAGTTGAAGAATCAAGCCGCCGTGACTTTTATTTGCAGGAAAGTGCTGATTTCGGCTGGACTTCTCGCCAATTAGAGAGGCAAATCAACTCTTTATATTATGAACGCCTGCTTTCTACACAAAAAGAACATCGCCCTGAAATAGCGAATGAAATTCATAAACTTGAACCGAAAAAAGATGCAGATTATCTACTTAAAGACCCTTATATTTTGGAATTTCTTGATTTAAAAGAAAACGCAAAGTACAGCGAAAGCGAGCTGGAGCAAGGGTTAATTGATAAACTACAAGAATTTTTGCTTGAACTAGGCAAAGGATTCTCATTTGTCGCACGGCAGAAGCGAATAACTACCGAGCATGGAGAGCATTATTATATTGATCTCGTGTTCTATAATTATATTTTGAAGTGCTTTATCGTTATTGACCTTAAAGCGGGCAAGTTGACATATCAGGATGTTGGGCAGATAGATTTTTATGTACGGCTATTCGATGAAAAAATTAAACAAGTAGATGATAATCCAACAATCGGACTTGTTCTTGTTACTGACAAAGATGAAAGCATCGTAAAGTATTCTGTCCTTGCGGATAATGAGAACCTTTTTGCATCAAAGTATAGGTTATATCTTCCAACAGAGGAAGAATTAAAGACGGAATTACAGCGTGAACGTGAACTGCTTGAACGTCAAATGAATGAATCCTGATAAACCCGAGGGGTTTTCCATATAGTGGCTATAATGTGATGCATATTTCTTGATTGACTTTTTCAGGTATAATAGTTACAGGAGGCGAGGTAAATGAATACAAATCGAACAAATATATTTAATGAGTTTTTACAATATACGATTACAGAATTAGAAGATTTTCTAAACGCAGCAGCAACTCGTGATGAAGCCTTATTTTACCAACGGCTTCTTGCATTGAAAATGGGACTTGCACAGGAAAAAATTGTAGGCAAAGAATTGTTATGAGATATACTATTATTGGCGGCTTAAACGGTGTAGGTAAGTCTACCATATACACAACCTTAACTGTGGAAGAAGCAAGCAAATTGGGTAAGCGGATAAATGTAGATGAAATTGCATCCTCGCTAGGAGATTGGCGGGATACCAAAGTTCAGTATACAGCGGGAAAACAAGCTGTTAAGCTCATACGCAATTGCCTGGAATCTAAGTGTGATTTTCACCAAGAGTCTACATTGTCAGGACACACTATTTTGAACACGATTAAAAAAGCCAAGGACAGAGGATATTCCGTTCACTTATGGTACATATATGTTGTAAATGTTGAGTTAGCAAAGCAAAGAGTTTTAGAAAGAATTGCAAATGGCGGACATGGTATACCTGAACATATAATTGAGCGTCGGAGTGTAACATCACTGGCAATGTTCAGAAAGATTCTACCACTTTGTAATGAAGTTAGAGTGTATGACAATACAACTACATTTAATCCCGTAGCAAGGGTTGTTAATAATCAATTAAAAATATTCGTCAAGAATATTCCATTGGATGTTTTGTCATGTTTGGAGAAAATGTAGTCGAGAATGGCTATAATGTGAGGTCTATGCAGGATAAATATAAAAGATAGTTTTGTTTGCATCAAATCCAAAAGGAGGGATATTTTTATGCAAAAAACGTTCAAAGGTTACACTATGCTAATTTTTCTGTCTATTATAACAGTGATACTTGCAGGGTGTGACAACAATAACTATGTTGATAACCATAATGCTGTTTCCAATTCATCCCATCAAAATGGTGAACAATTATTTTGGTCTGTATCACGGAGTAGTGTCAAAGCTATCGTGTTCGAGGATGAAATTTTCCCCATAATGACCCCATGGACAAACTCAAATGGCGGAAACAGTTGTGTAGAATTTAGTGGGTGGACAACCGTTAATGGGGTTGCTAAATCTGTTCTTCAAGACATCAATTGGCTGGGTCTAGTTTTTTCATTTGCTACCGCTGGTCAAAGTACACCGACCATTATTGATATAGACCCTACACCAGATTTTAAGTGGTACGACACCCATACGCAACAATTACGTGGATGGAGATCCACTGATACAGTGAAACGTGAAGCAAGATGGTCTGGTGTTGGATTGTTTGCCGATACTCTTTCTGCGATGGCAAGTAATTTTAATTATTTGTACTTTCACATTTATTTGCAACAGAGAGATTATGACCGTAGAGCCGTTATAATGGTTGGAGATTCCCCCCAAGCTCGTCAGCCAGGTCGAGGTAGTCTTTCATCTGCTTTAAACTTGTTCCCTGCCATTGATTTATGGCATTGGTTAAGTGGAAGCAGAACAGAGCTTTTTGTCAACTCAGATGTGTTTTTGAGAACTAATCATCCATATCTACCATTTGAAGAAGGCAGAAGATATGATGTTTATGCAAGTTGGTCAAGATATTGGGGCATTCCGGGTAGAGGAACTTTGGCAAAATATCTTGATTTCTTTGATGAAAATACAGTCATGTACACCCAGCGATTTTTTGATGATGATATGCTTATTTTAGTTAATGATGAAAACAATGAACGCTTAGATTTACGCAGATATGGTACTATATTTGCAAATGTATCAGATATTTGGATGCCTCTCAACAAAGCTTTAGCATCACACGATATGGCTTTGGTATCAATTTTAAACGATGATTTTTCATTAACTGTAGAAGAATCTTCAAATGATTTGAACCTGCCTATTACAATGCGTTCAACAACATCTGGATTTGACATTCGCATTACTCCAGAGGGATTACTACAAAGGTATATATTTGAATTTGAGCATGGACAGCGACAGCCTGGAGAATGGAAAACAATTGCAACTAATGTGCGTACATTTGCAGGAGACCTTCACAATTTTTTTAGAAATGGCAGTGGTGGTTATTCTGCTGCTACATTATTTTTCATAAAACAGGACAATACATTATGGGGTCTTGGCAGTAACTTACGTGGGCGTTTAGGTGATAATACAGGTTTAGATAGAAGTGAACCTGTGTTTATACTAGAAAATGTAGCATATATAGCTTTAAGTCCTCACGGAAGAAAGTACGGTTTACAAACTGATGGAACTCTTATGAGATGGGGAAATGGAATTTACGCCCCGGTTCATGTTGCAGATAATGTTGTGAGAGTATTCTTTTCTGAGACATCTGGGTTAGATACATTTATACATCGAAGTAATGGTGGCGTTTACAGGTTTGCCTATCGTGAAAGTGGTGTAACAAGGCTTATATCAGAGCCAGTGTATTACATTTCTGATACACTTTTCTATTACATCAATTCGGAACGTTCACTAATTCAAACGTTTGATTCCTACAACGCACTTGCTTTATTTCTCCAAAATTTTGCTGGTTCAGTATTACCTACTCAAAATGCGCAAGAAATTGCTCATAATGTAGATAGGCTACACGTCTATGGCTCTGTATTATTCGTAACACACGATAGAGTTCTTTGGGGAATGGGAGGAAACCACTTTGGTGAATTAGGAGATGCTACAAGAACCCCGCGCTCAGAACCTGTTCGGATTGCAGAAAATGTAATGGATCTAATAGAATATGCTTTTCTAAAGCAAGATGGTACTTTATGGGCATGGGATATAAATAACCCTACTCCACGGAAGGAACTTGAAAATGTTAAAGTTTTAGTAAATGGAGGAGGAGCACGTAGAGTTCAAAGTCCAGGAGTACATTTGAATAATAATAGGTTTGCTGGCTTCATTCTACATGGTAGTTCTTTTCGCATTTATCGAGAATCATTTGATGTTAGAATACCTCGTTATTATATATTCAACTAAATTTGGGTACCAGCAATAAAATATAGGCAAATTGTGTCTGAATTAGAGGAACAACCACACATTATATCATCTATATAAACTATGCTATAATTATGAAAAAGAGCTGATGAAGGAGAGGTTTACGATGACAGGAAATATTGTGGATATGCAGGCATTGCCTGAGTTGTTGTTTAGATTACTAGCCACTGAAAAAGTGCATGTTTTGGAGATAGGTGGTGGTGTTCAAGTTATGCCTATAAGACAAGAGGAAAATTCTCTTAGCAGTCTTGTAGGCATGTTCGCTGGCGACCCTAACATGTCGGTTAAAAATTTTTTAGAGCGCAAGCGTGCCGATAAGGAGTTGAATAGATGAAAACTTATGTATTATCCATATACTCTAATTAGTAAGATTTTTATAGATTGCTTTTTTTACCACCCAAAGGTAAAATGAGTGGTATTATTAAGGGAGAGCAAAGGGTAAATTATTATGCAATCCATTTTATTGAAGATTGGCGAGAGTATTAATTTAGTTGAATTTGTTGACAAAATACAATCCATTTATGGAAATAAGAAAGTTAAGCCTGCTTTAAGCACTGAAATATCCGCAAAGATGTTCGGAGAGCTACCAAATATTTTTTTGAACCCTATCCCCGTAGATAACTTTCAAATATACAGCCGCGAGGAACTGAATGAGAGATAATATTTTTATTGACATAAATGTTATCGTTTACGCACGAGTGCAAAAAGATGTAGCAAAATATAAACAACTACATCCAGCCAGTGACAAAGTGAGACCGATTGAACGCAGTTGCTATAACAAAAACGTGACTATTTTGAGTTTTTATAATCTGAATGCCTATGAACCGATGCCAAAATTTGAATTACTAAATTCAAATCTTTAGCGGGTATACTCCTGCATATTACAAATATTTTATTGAGCTTAATCTGGTATTCTGA
>WQVX01000091.1 GCA_009785615.1 Defluviitaleaceae bacterium
AGTACATGCTGACGCCCCTCTTGCTCCTGTTTCAACTGAGCGTAAAGCCGATTCAGAATATTCCATCAGCTCTGCCAATTCTTTAATGCTCATGTTGTGAGAAATACGCAGTTTGTTAACATTTCTGCCTATCATTACATTTAATTCGTTGTCATTTCTCATGCTTAGCTCCTTATATTCTTAACTCCTTACATGTTCATTTTTTAGAAGCTGCACCTATGTTCCTAGCGTGCCGGCCTTTTCACTTTGAATCCTTTCAGCCTTGAGCCTGCTGTTTGTTGCTAATGTTAATATTAGTGTCTAAATTTTTCTTGCATTTTTGAGAAAGGGTTTTGAAAGGTTATGCGTTTTGGGGGATCACATAACCGTTTCGTTTAATGCCGTGTGCTAGTTACCTTACCGTATTGCTGTATACCGTGCTTAAAAACCAATAAATACTTTACTACTCCCACTCATTACGCAGCAGGCTCAAGACGAAAAGATATTAATAGGAAGAACAAAAAAGTGTGGATGGCAACGACCGTATCCACGTCGCTATCATCCACACACAGAAGTTAAGCTTACATCCATCCACAAAGCATAGCAATACAGCAAATTTACCATAGACATTTTTAAGGCAGACAATAAAGTATCTACCAAATATCTATTGAAAAACAGGTAAACTTGTAGTAAACTAGCCTTGTGCATTGGCAAGCTAAACTTGTGTCTATGGATGATTGGTTGTCATCTATAGACTCCGCCTTTCTTCTTGCAGGAGGAATTGCGGACTTTGCACTAAAGTTTTAAACTTTGATACTTTTTTAAATTTCCCTTCAAAAATCAGTTAATCAGCTACTTCGACTATATCCTACCATCTTCTACAGGATTTTTCAAGAGTTTTTTTCACTATATTTTTGCACTTAATAATTTGTAACTTTTGTATAGATACCCATTCGTCTGCCGCCGATAGTTGCGAAGCCTGAACGAGTTCCTAATACTGCTCTGTCTGCTGAACTATTACGTCGGATTAAAGCAGCACCACTATCGCCACCTATGCTAGTCCTATCCGGGTAAATTCCTATCTTATCACCAAAATACCAGGGATCACCTGTAAATCGTGCAGAGGCGTTTGTTGTCCATACCCAAGATGTTTGAGGGCCACTTCTGCCCCTAAGAGACATCACATTATCATCAAAATTGGCTGTAGCCCTGAAGTTAGTGATTGAACCTCCGGCTCCGGGTACCACTGTACTGATAGTTATATTTTGTGCTGTGTTAACGAGCGCAACATCTCTGCGCTGGTCAAAAAAAACTGTACCACTAACCGTTCCAATTTGAAAAAGCGAAAGATATGTGGTCACAGGGCGATGGGCTGCAACTGCGGCTGTTCTATGGAGAGAAGTTGCAAATCTTATTCCTTGGCTATTAATAGGATGGCCTATAGTAAAGCCAATAGCCCCACCTAAGAAGTGAACATCCATCATTTGCCCCATAGAGAATGTTGCATTATATGGGACAATTTCTTGCATAAAATCTATATACTCTATAGATTCCCAATGTTCAGGTTTCGTTGTTGTTTCACGTTCATATCCTGTATCTGGACAAGTATAAATAAATAGATATTGGCGTTCAAGGTATGCTTCACTTATATTAGCAAGCTCTTCTGGTATACCGGTGTAGAACAAGATAAAATCAATACATTCTTGAGTGAGTGTACCCTCTACACCAATAACAAAATATTCTCTGGTTCCTTCTGGTGGAACTATAAGATTAACACTTGGAATAATATCAAGTTCACCATCAAAATCAAAAGGAACGATAAAATTTCCACTAATAAGCTCTAATAGACGCTCATGTTGCATTTCTACGTCAAGAAGTTTATCGTAAACAAGCTTATCCATAAGGTACGGGATTGCAGAAGAATTTGGGGAATTTTCTTGCATATATTTAAGCGTTTGTTCCCAACGTCCTCCCCAGGGTGCTTCATATCTATGCCCTGTATCTGGACAGTTGTATGAAAATAATCCTTGGCGTCCACCTTGGCGGTCAAGATATGCTTCACTTATATTAGCAAGCTCTCCTGGTATACCGGTATAAAACAAGATAAAATCAATACATTCTTGAGTGAGTGTACCCTCTACACCAATAACAAAATACTCCCTAGTTCCTTCTGGTGGAATTACTAGATTAATTCTTGGAACTCTATCAAGTTCACCGCCAAAATCAAAAGGAACAATAAAATTTCCACGAAGAAGCTCTAATAAACGTTCATGTTGCGTTTCTATACAATTTTCTTTATGGCTGGTATCTTCCTCCACAATATAATCTGAGCCACCGGAAGCAGTAAGAGATATTGCCAAACTGAATGTTAATACAAGTAAAACAGGTACTGCAATAAACCATTTGCGCATAATATACCCTCCTTAGATAATTTAAAAAGATCCATTCTACAATTTTACCCCCATAATGCTTGCCTCAACTATATCATTTTTAACATATGGCTTTAGGCATATGCAATTTTGGCGGACATTTTTAATAAACCCTCATCAGCCCCACCTATCTTTCCTTGTTCTAAAAGTTCATAAAACAATTGAATTGTATGTGTCAATAACGCTTGCATTATATAGACTTCTTTTTGTGTTGTCAAGTTGTTTTTTAAATAAAAAGTATGGGGTAAAAAATGCAATTTATTACCCAAAACAATTGTAATAAGCATATTGGGATTTAACCAATTCCCCAATCCGGAAAAGTTTTATCACGAATTCAAAGGAAAAAATCGAAAGATCTCAAAGTAATTATTTTTTTCATTTACGCCACACCCCGATTAAGTCATTAACAAACTCCTGCTCCATATCTGATTCGAGATGTACCATTACAGCCCCGATTATGCTTTCCCCATCCCAAATTGGTGTAATAACAGCAAAAGCTAAAGGGATTGCAGGTGCGGGTGTGAGTGCTGACATAGTATCACCGTAGTGTAATGCCCTTGTAATTGAGGGCAGAATAAGCCAATCGCCATAATAATAAGGGGTGTGTGTTCGCAAAATAACACGCCCATCTTGGTCAACTATAGTAATCGTCGATGCTAAAGTTGCATAGTCTGCTAAATAGTCTATCAGTGGCTCTCTATCTCTATGCCCTGCGTTCCGGCCATTTACGATTGCAACAAGTTCGCTGCTTTCAGCTACATATATAGTTACTTCTCGCAAAAGAGAATCCATTGTTTGAATATACTCATGTAAAGCATATGTAAAATCTTCATTATCATAATGGTTTGCAGGAGGAGATTCAGGTTCTCCCAAGTCTATCAGAATCCATCCTGTCAAATCCAAAGTGATTTTGTAGATATATTGTGTGTTTTCGGGCAGTATGTGCATTTCATAATCGAATATGCCGGTGCGGTAGATGGGGAGGTAAAGCGGGTTATAGTGGGCTATAATCCTATTTTCTGCATCAATCAACATAAGGCCGTCGGCAACACTTATAAGCCTACCTAGGTCAATATCAAGCAAAACAACCGCACTATATCCGTTAAAGTCGAGGATATGTTTAGAAACAGTCACAGATACATCAGCCACAATATTAACATATGGCGCGCTAAATACAGCATTACCGCCGGATTCCTCTGCCGCTATCCACCATGGGCGTTCATATGCAACCCAAAAGTCGGGTCTTGGCCATTGGATGATAGCACTATCATAGGAACGCCCATCCGTAAAGCTGATATGCGCCATCTCTATAAAGTGGTGCTCATCCCTTGTTTCAATGAGAACAGATGCTATGTGTTCGCTTGGTGTATCTAACAAACGTGATGACAAAGTCTCTATAATGTGGACAATATCATCCAACTGCTGATTTATCTGATATGCGGTCATCAAAAAAACCTCTCTCGGCTCATCATCATAACCCTCTGTTTTAACAGCAGGATTGCCGCCTGCCTCAATGCCGAAATACAACAAATCGTAGCTGTCGCAAGCTGTTAAAAGCAAAATGCCCAACAGCACGATATAGAGCCTGATTAGTTTTTTCTTCATAATCTCAACCTCAAAATTTATTTTGCCTTCATCCTCAATTAATCATCAATTTCAACAAGTTTACCGTAAACTTGACCGGACTCCAGTCCTTCATAAAAATAATCCAACAATTCTGAAACCGTAACTAACTGAAAACCTTCGGCAACCAATCGGGGGATAACTTTTTCCATTGCCGCCGCAGTGGTAGTATGGATATCATGGAGCAAAATAATAGCTCCGTCCTCTACTTCGTTCATTATTACGCTGTAAATTCTATCCGCGTCCCGATACTGCCAGTCTAAGGTATCTATTGTCCAGTTGACCAGAACATATCCCAATTCTTCGGCAATTTGCCTGACTCCGGCACTTGTACGTCCAAATGGTGGGCGCATTATAGGCGGCGAGTAGCCGGTTACGGCTTCAATAGCGGCACTTGCAGACAAAATTTCTTCTACTATAGCCTCATCATTTATATGCGGAAGCCTGGGATGTGACCAACTGTGATTAGCAATTTCATTTCCCAGCTCTGTTGCACGTAAAATAATATCGCGATGCGGTTCTACTCTGTATCCGATTACAAAAAAAGTAGCCCTTCCGCCATTTTCTTCTAATATATCCAATATACGATTTGTGTACCGCCCCGGGCCATCATCAAAAGTTATGGCTATCATGGGCTTTCTTTCTTCGTCTATATAAACCTCTTGGGGCAATTCGTTGTCCGGTTCTTCTATATAGCTTTCTGCTTTGTAATAATCTTCGATTATAGGAGTTTCATATTCTTCAACAAAGGCTTCTTCTATTGGAAATACCTCTTCTACAGGGATTATTGGAAACCAAAGACTATACTGTCCTGTACAGCCGACTAAAAAAACAAAACTGATAATCACTAATAAATTTTTCATAAGAACCCCTTTCCTGCTGAAATTATACATAATGTTTCCGTAAACGTCAAAACTCACATGAAAAATTCATATGAAACTTTTGACGGAACCCTTCCGTATAATTTATAATATGTAATATAGCAATTCCGATTGACATTAACACGTTTACGTGTTGAAGCAAGCAAAAATTGCTATAGCATAAAAACAGCGGAACATGCAAATGCATTAAATAAACGAGGTGGATTTTTTTATGAAAGAATATCGCCCGGAAGATAGAGCACGGAAAGTAGAAGTAGACAAGTTAAGAAGGTTAATAGGGTGATTTACTTAGATCATGCCTCTCGTACTCCGACAGATCCGCAAGTATTAGCAGAGTTTTGCCGAGTGGAGAATGAGTTTTTTGCAAATCCTATGATTTCTCATGCAGCAGGTCGCATGTCCAATGACGAAATTAACCGTGTTACAACAGTTATGGCCAAATTGTTAGGCGCAAGCCCTAATGAAATTATTTTTACTTCCGGAGCTACGGAATCCAACAACTTAGCCATTAAGGGATTAACACGAGCCTATAGACATACAGGTAAGCACATTATAACCACTTGCTTAGAACATTCTTCGGTAAGCAGTCCATTAGCTGTTTTAAAGGATCAAGGCTATGAAGTTGAACTTGTAGATATTTTACCAAATGGTACAGTGGATTTAGATCACTTCAGAGTGCTTTTGCGCCATGATACCGTTTTAGTGTGTGTATCTTGGGTGGATAGCGAGTTGGGAGCTGTTCAACCTATACAAGCTATTAGGGAAGCATTAGAAAAATATCCAAACTGCCGCCTTCATGTAGACGCCTCTCAAGCAGTGGGGAAAATACCTGTCTCTTTTGAACATATAGATACATTAAGTTTTAGCCCGCACAAATTCAACGGAATATGCGGTTGCGGCGTACTCTTGAAGAAGAAAAGTACTCTACTGGATATTCAAATCCATGGTGGGCTTAGTGCTACCGCTTACCGTAGCGGAACTACCGCTTTATCGCTTGCTTCTTCTTCATGCAAGGCATTGGAACTAGCAATAGCCCGGCAAAATGAACGCTTTGAAAAAGTACAAGCACTAAGGCAATATGTTGTACAAGCTTTGACGCAATATCCACAAGTACGCATTAACAGCCCAAAAGATGGAAGTCCATATATTTTAAATTTAAGCGTTAAAGGGATAAAAGGCAGTGACTTTCAGGCTATTTTAGACGAACATGGAGTTTGCATATCGGTTAAATCTGCCTGTTCTGCTGTTGGAACTTTGTCACGGCCTGTGCTTGCTGTCAGCAAAGATAAAAAAAATGCCTTGAATTCTTGGCGTATAGGATTTAGCCATATTACGGAATTTGCAGAAGTGGAAGAATTCCTTAAAATTTTTGCAAAAATTATTGAAAGAACATAATTCTATATCAAGGAGCCTGATAGTTTAATGAAGGAATTAACACCGTGTCAACAAATTGAACGCAGTATACACAAAAAATTTCGTAAAACTATTTGGAAACCTTTTGTGGCAGGTGTTCAAAAATATGGACTCATCCAAGAAGGCGATAAAGTAGCTTGCTGTATATCAGGTGGCAAGGATTCTATGTTAATGGCTAAGTTGCTTCAAAATCTGCATCGTATCACTAAAATTCCTTTTGAACTCTCATTTGTAGTAATGGATCCGGGATATAATGAAATAAATCGGCAAAGGGTAATTGACAACGCCTCTTTGCTGGAAATCCCCATTACAATATTTGAATCAGATATATTTGACGTGGTAGCAAAAACAGATCGTTCGCCTTGTTATCTGTGTGCAAAAATGCGCCGCGGATATTTGTATGCTGAGGCTCAGCGGCTTGGTTGCAATAAAATTGCTTTGGGTCATCATTTTAATGATGTGGTAGAGACAGTCATCATGAGTATATTCTACGGCGGAAAATTCCAAACAATGATGCCTAAGTTACCAAGCACAAACTTTCCCGGAATGGAACTAATAAGACCAATGTATCGTGTACACGAAGAACAAATTATTTCTTGGAAAAATTATAATGACCTGGAATTTATCCAATGTGCTTGCCGTTTTGCAGAAAACTGCACCTTATGGGACGATGGTGGCGAAGGCTCAAAAAGGCAAGAAGTAAAAACTCTATTAAAGCGTTTGAAAAAAGATAACCCAAGCATAGAAAAGAATATTTTTAACAGCATTCATGATGTTAATTTGGATACAATTATTGGATATAAACAAAAGGGACAGTTGATTAGTTTTTTAGATTATTATGAGCAGAACGATGGGAATGATCTTTAAAATGTCAAAAGGCAAGTCTATTGTGATAATTATAAGTTTAATAGCCATAACGACTGCTATATTGATGGTGATATTGTTTTTTTACTTATATCAGATATTTAATATGGCGCGTCAACCTGATGTAACATATGCGCTTGCAAATCCCTCAGATTTTGTGGATTTTCCAAGCGTAGATTTTGATCATGACTATTCTATCGCTGTTATGCAAGCAGATACTGATATATCTCATGATATATATTCAGATCAAACTTATACATATAAGCCGGCCCGCATTGTAAATCCTACAACGATAATTCTTCAAGTTAATGAAAACAGCGTAGAAGTAGCTGCTAATAATATTGATGGCTCCAACTATTTTAGGCTTTATGACATTGAATATGCTCTAAGGGCTACAAATAAGCAATTTGATCCTGCCAAAATCGAAACATATCTAACAGGATATACCGTAAATGGCTACAAATATTTTAGTATTCGTGAAATTGCAGAGTTTCTTGACTTTAGAATTGCTTGGATAGGCACAAGAAATACAGTAATTATTGATACAAGCATTAACTATACAATATCTGAATTTGATGAACCAATATTTACAATGGAGCCTTTGCCGGAGTACATTCTGCAAGTGATAAGAGGAAGTTCATTTCATGATAATACACCTTTTTCCTATTGTTTTCTTACATATTTAACCATAACTCATGTAGATTTGTATGGGAGATATCGGCTTGGAAATATGATTGTGGCCGCCGAAATAGGCGAAGAAGTACTGGATATTTTTCGTGAAATTTTTGAATATCGCTTTCCCATTCATAGAATGAGATTGATTGATTTTTATAACGCCGGTGATTATTTATCCATGGCAGACAACAATAGCGTTGCATTTAATTTTCGATATATAGCAGGTACCGGGACATTATCAAGACATGCATTAGGTATGGCTATTGACATAAATCCAATACAAAATCCGTATATTCGCGGAAACACTATTTGGCCGCTTGCCGGTGCGGAGTACTTAGACCGCACAAACATACGGCCGGGAATGATTACAAGGGGTGATGCTGTATATCGGGCTTTTATCAGCCGTGGGTGGATTTGGGGCGGAAATTGGCAATCGCCAAGGGACTATCATCATTTTGAGAGACATCCTTAAATTTACATCTAAAAGGAGAACTTATGCATGAGTAGAACATTAACAAAACCCCGGATTAAAAATATTTTAGAGGGAGCTTGCTTTATGGCAAGTGGTGGCGGTGGTTCATTACCAATCGCATTTAAAATGTTAGAGTCATGCCCCAACACAAGCGTAGAATTGTACAGTGCTAATGAATTATTGCCCAATGACAAGGTTATAGTTGTTGCCGGGCTTGGCGCACCAACAGCCGTTAACGCAAACACATTTGCTGATATTTTAGAGAATACATTTGACTGCTATAAAGCAAATGCAAAAATTTACAACCCGGACCAAAATATCGCAGGGGTAATCTCAGTAGAATATGGCGGGCTAAATACACTTGCTCCTATTTATTTAGCTATGAAAAATTCTAATGTAAAATTGGTTGATGCTGACGGTACCGGTAGAGCAGTACCCGGCTTGGATACAATTTTTTTAAGCTTAAACGGAATTTCTTTATCCCCTCTGGCATTGGCAAGCAGCAATGGAAGCAACGCATTTATAAAAACTCATGACATTACCGACACTCCTTTTTACGAATCGTTAGTGCGTGCCACTGTTAGTAATCCATTTTTTGGCCCGATTATAGGGATTGGTGCTTGGGAAATGGATAAAAATACAGTAATGGAAAAATCGCTTGTTGGTGCCTTAACCAAGGCAGAGTTAATTGGCAAAGTCATTGAAAGGTTTAGAAATGGTGAACTTAAATATGACGGAATTTTTCAGGCAATTGAAAAAGAACTTAGTGGCAAATTAGGATTTCCGGCCAATGAAGGATTTGTTAAAGAATTGGGTCATAATAGTAGATTAACTTATGTGGGCAATTTGAAGTCTTATAGTGGATTTGATGCTACACGTTATGATATCTGCTGTGGCAACACATCACAGCCAACACATTCCATACTAAACTTTAATGAAAGCCTTGTTATAATTGACCTAGCTACCAACACTGCAATTTCTACAGCCCCGGATATCATTTGTATATTTGATGATAATGAAAAAGTGCCACTTACAAATGATGTCATTGAAAAAAATAAGGAAAAGTATTTAAATACCCCTGTAAGTATTGGTATAATACGAGTATCCGAAAAATGGAATCAATTTAACGCTGATGAAATAAACAAAATATGGAGTCCGTATTTTGATAAACTGGATTATAAAGATGGATGTGTTTTTTATCCATTCTGAAATAATCTTATCGAGGAAGCTACGTTGCCACAGGTGACAACCTGTCCGCTAACCTCATCAGAAAGGATAATAAAAGTTATGAAATTTTCTCAAATGCAATACAAAAGGCCGGAGTTTGCGGAAACAAACGCAAAATACAAAGAGCTGCTTGAAAACTTTAAAGCCGCCAAAACTGCCGATGAATGCTTTGCGGCATACAAAGAGATAAACGACTTTAATGTAATTGTGGAGTCGATGTTTACAATTGCGTATATCAGAAAAACTCTTGATACAAGAGATGAGTTTTACGCCGCCGAGATTGAATACATTGATGAAGTTGAACCGGAATTAGAAGAAGTATTGCAGGAAATAGTAAAAGCCTTGCTTGAATCGCCATTCCGTGAAGATATGGAAGCCAAATGGGGCAAGCTAATGTTTACCAACCTTGAAATTGACCTCAAAACTTTTTCTCCGGAAATCATTGAAGATTTGCAGGAAGAAAACAGGCTGTGTTCAGAGTATAGCGATCTAATGGCTTCGGCTATGATAGAGTTTGACGGAAAACAACTTAACCTATCAGAAATAGATGCTTATTTTCAAAACACTAACAGCGAAGTTCGTAAAGTCGCCGCAACTCTTTATTCTAACTGGTTTATGGAGCGCAACGAGCAGTTTGACAACCTCTTTGATGCTCTTGTAAAAGTTAGAACACACATAGCAAAGAAACTTGGCTACAAAAGCTTTACAGAGCTTGGCTACTATCGTATGCAAAGAAATTGTTATGACGAAAATACGATTGCACAGTTTCGTGAAAGAATACTTGAACATTTTGTGCCTGTTGTAACACGACTTAAATCCATGCAAGCCGACCGCATTGGTACCGAATCCATAAGCATAATCGACAATGATTTTTGCTATTCGGATGGAAACCCTACACCAAAGGGTACGCCGGATGAAATTTTTGAACATGGTAAGCAAATGTATAAAGAGCTTTCTAAGGAAACATCCGAATTTTTTAACTTTATGCTGGAAAACGAACTGTTTGATGTGCTTTCAAGACCGGGCAAAGAGGTTGGTGGTTATCAAAGTATGATTTCCATGCACAAAGCACCATTTATTTTTGCCAACTTTAATGGTACCTCCGGCGATATAGATGTTCTAACCCACGAAGCGGGTCATGCCTACGCTGCATATGTAGCAAGGGATATTTACCCTGTTGAATTGCAGTTTGGACAAGAGGATATAGGTGAAATCCATTCTATGTCAATGGAATTTTTTGCATGGCCTTGGATGGAAGGATTTTTTGGTGAGGATACAGAGAAATATTATCACAGCCACTTGTCAACTTCAGTTACGTTTTTACCTTATGGGGTAATGGTTGACGATTTCCAACATCAAATCTACGCCAATCCCAACATGACAGCAAAAGAACGTAACGATCTTTGGTTATCACTTGAAGCAAAGTACCGTCCATGGCTGGATATGGCGGGCATTCCTTTTTGGGCAGAAGGCCGCCGCTGGCAAGCTCAAACACATATATATTGTGATCCATTTTATTACATTGACTATTGTCTTGCCGGAGTAATAGCCCTCGACTTTTGGACAATAAATGAATATGACACTGTGGAAGCGTGGAGTCTATACAATAAACTTGTACACAATGCAGCCACAAAAACATTTGTGGATGTGATAGAAGATAGCTACTTATCAAGTCCATTTGATACAGACAATTTGAGGCGCATTGCAAGGGAAGTATATGGTTGGCTTTTTGAGTGGGAAGATCCTAAGGATCCTAAAAGGCCACTTCCAAGGAGGCTGATGATGCGATGAAAGAGTTACTAAAAGGAACAAGAACTGAAGCTAATTTACGTTCAGCATTTTCAGGAGAATCTAAAGCAAGAAACCGTTATAGCTATTACAGCGAAATTGCAAAAAGCGAAGGTTATGATATAATCGCTAAATTTTTTGAAGATACTGCAAATAACGAAAAAGCACATGCCAAAGCTTGGTACAAGTTATTAAATGGCAATATTTTGCCAAATACGCAGCAAAGTTTAGAGGAAGCCATAAAGGGCGAGTATTTTGAACACACAGAAATGTATCCCCAATTTGCCCAAATAGCAAGAGAAGAAGGCTTTGAAACAATTGCCACTTTATTTGAAGGCATAGCCGAAGTAGAAAAGAAGCACGAGCAACAGTTTCAAAAAGTGCTTGAAAGCTTATCCGAGGGTAAAGAGTTAGAATTCCGTACCCCGGATACAACTTGCTTAAACTGTGGACATGATTTTACAAAAACAGAGAATGTGGACAAATGCCCAATATGCGAGTCCTCATCAGCGTTTTTTATTCAAAAACACCAAGAGTAATAATCAAATGTAAGAGCCTGTTTATAAAACGCAAGTTAGGCGAAAGTTATCCGTCCGGCTTGCGTTTTTTGCAATCGGTCTCACTTTGTCATCGGTTGCGCCCCCTTCACCGACATGAAGCAGTTAGTGCGAAGTGGAGGTGCTATAATTGTGAGCGTAGTGATTCAAGTTGTTTGCGAAGTTCTTCAATCTCTGTATCCTTGCCGGCAATAGCCGTGTCTTTTTCAGCAACCACATCTTGCCAATTTGCACGCTCTCTTTCTGCGCCGCGTTTTTCTCCGCGTTTTTCAGCATAATAAAGAGCCTGTGCTTCATCATGCCTCGCCTTAGAGCGCATACGCTCCAGTTCTCTAAACTCCGGTGATGCCGCCACATGACGATATGCCATTATTGCTTCACTCATGTATGATGCCCCCATTTCTTCAATTTTTATTAGCTCTTCTTCCGTCTCAGCATTAAATAATTTTAACCATAAATCTATATCACTATCC
>WQVX01000092.1 GCA_009785615.1 Defluviitaleaceae bacterium
CAAAGCCTGCGGCAACTGCTACTTCATAAGCAGATAAGCCTGTGGTGCCGGTTGCACCGATAGTACCTGTTGCGCCTGTAGCCCCTGTTGAGCCTACTAAACTGACTAACCATGCGGTTTCATTTCCTTCAAAGCCTGCGGCAACTGCTACTTCGTAAGCAGATAAGCCGGAAGCTCCTGTTGTACCTGTAGCTCCAATGGCTCCTGCAAGACCTGTATCGCCGACAAGACCTCTGTCACCTTGCGGACCTTGAAGTCCTTGAGGACCGGGGCAACCTTGAGGACCTATCGGACCTTGCGGGCCTATTTTTCCTTCCGGGCCTTCCGGACCTACTTCACCTTCAATACCGGCGGGGCCAATAAGTCCGGCAGGGCCTTGCGGGCCGGCAGGGCCTTGTGGGCCGGCAGAGCCTTTATCACCTTTTGAACCAACAGGACCACGTATACCCGGAGGACCGGCTACACCGGGATTACCTTTTATACCTTGAGGGCCTTGACATCCGGGATCACCCTGGGGGCCAATGTCACCACGCACACCTTGAGGGCCTGCTGTGCCCATTAGTCCCATTGAACCTCTTGGGCCAACCGGACCGGGGCAACCTTGATCACCTTTAGGCCCTTGGTCGCCGGTATCACCTTTAGGGCCACGTAAACCGGGAAACCCTTGTAGACCCATATCGCCTTTAGGACCGGGTACACCCATATCACCTTTAGGACCGGGGCAGCCTTTAGGACCCTGTGGACCTTGAGGGCCTACCGAACCTACAGGGCCTTGAGGACCCGGGTCTCCCTGTATTACTGATGGTGGGCAATCCGGGCAATCTGTATATCCGACTACTGTGCTTGCTGTTAAACTATTTGTATAATCATTACACATGTTATTTTTTTCTCCTATCATTTGGACTTAATTATTCTGGTTGTCCTAATAATATAATACTCTGTACAAGTTAAAAGGTTCCTGAAAAAATTATGCTCCCCTGCTTATTTCTTGGGGAGCATGTCAAAATTTTATATTTTACCAAAAACGACGCCTTACTTGTCGTAATGGCCTTGGCCTAACAGGAGCAATGTTACAACTGCAATTACCGCTGCAACCACAGTCACAACCACAATAATTAGGCTGATGTGAAGAAAAATTGTTGTGCCTTACAACATTACGTTCTTTAACAACATCATAATGATTAATGTTATATTCGTGTACTACATCATATTCATTAACAATATCGCGATTATGCCTTACTAAATGCTGATGTCTAATAACTTGCCGGTCTCCGCCACAATCAAATTCTTGTCTGATTGGAGGAGGGGCATGGCTTACACCACAGCTTTCCCGGTGCATATCAAATGATGCGTCACAATCATCTTGTGGAATATTCCATTCATGATCAAAATGCATATATTTTTCCCCTTTCTACTAGTGTCTACTACTAATGATATTCCGGACAAGATTAAATGTGACAAGTCTCACGTTTTTTATGTGAATTCATATAATGAAACAATCATAATCAATGGATTACGAGGAGGCTTTTCATGGTAACTATAAGTTTATGCATGATTGTAAAAAACGAAGAAGCTGTGTTGGCACGATGCTTGGATAGCATAAAAGATGTGATAGATGAAATAATTATCGTTGATACAGGCTCTACAGATGAAACTAAAAACATTGCAAGCAGATACACTAATTTGGTATTTGATTTTGAATGGATAAATGATTTTTCAGCAGCACGAAATGAAGCATTTTCTAAAGCAACTATGGATTATCAGATGTGGCTGGATGCAGACGATGTTTTTCCCGAAATTTCAGCAAAACAATTGCTTGAACTTAAAAGTATCCTTGATCCATCCACAGATGTAGTAACCATGAAATATGTCACACACTTTGATGCTGACGGAAACCCAATTCTCGTTTCTACCAGAGAACGTCTAACTAAAAGAGAAAAGAATTTTATTTGGCAAGATCCAATACATGAATTTATTCAAATGGTCGGTAAAATTGTACGCACTGATATTGAAGTACATCACAAACGTGAAAAAAAAGAAGAGCGTTCATATCGGAATTTAAATATATATGAACATATGGAAAGTGAAATCAAAAAAAACGGCGGCTCTTTTACTCCCAGACAACTATATTACTTTGCACGAGAATTAAAAGACCATGCCAATTGGCTAAAATCGTCATATTATTTTGAAAAATTTATAAACTCGGGGGCCGGATGGGTAGAGGATATAATAGCTGCTTGTTTTAACTTGTCTATTTGCTATAGGCAATTAGGCAGCGAACATAAAATTGTCCCCCTTCTCCTAAAAAGTTTTGAATATGATGCTCCTCGTGCAGAAATATGCTGCGAAATAGGATATTTCTATAAAAGGGCACATAAATATGACGTAGCATTAAAGTGGTTCCAAATTGCAGCAAATTTGGACGCTAGTGATTCTACAGGATTTATTTTGCAAGATTACCATGGATATATCCCAAATATTGAAAGCTGTGTTTGTTGTAGCCTTTTAAAAGATTTTGAACGCGCAAGACAGTTTAATGAGCGTGCAGCCTCATATAAAAACACTCCTGCTATAGATCATAATCGAGAATTTTTGTATACTGTATAGCTACTGCTCCATTTTAACAAAAATCCTGCAAAAAATTTGAAACTTTATTTCATTCCATTGCCTAACAGCCTATTCTAAAATTTGGATTAGTTTTTTTAAGCAAAAGGACTAATTTTTTCTTATAAAATTACCGATAAATTGAGTATAAGGAAATTTTATGTGGAAGAATTGCATAAATACCATTTTTAGTATAATATTGAGGTAAATTTAAATGGGACAACATAAGTTTAAATATACCTTATAAAGAGAGGCGTGAAAAACCGTGTTAACCAATGCATATTATTACAATGCATACAGACCTTACATAGTAGGTGTCAGAAACAGAAATGACATTACTGTAAAGCGGTCTCGTATAGCAGAAACAACACCAAAAGATAAGCTGGATCAGGGCATGATGATTGTTCTAAACAAAGCTATGAAGAATGAAATTGTCCGTTATGCGCAAAATGTATCCGGTGGCGTAACTAATTTCAAATCATCTGTGCGGACGTTGTTAAAAGATATGGGTAATTTTACAGTTAACGCTATGTATGATGGATATGAGTCTGCAACAAGAATGATAGAAAAAGACATTGTTGCTGTTACAGAAGCTTACAACAAAAGTACAGCTTTTTTAGCTGAACAACAGCAAAGTGGAGAGTTGCGCTCATTCTCAAATATATTAAGAGATAGAGCTTTGCAAGGTCAAGATCGATTAGGAATGCTGGGAGTTAGCATTGAAGAAAATACAATGCGGTTTGACTCTGAGGTTTTTAGAAGCATGTCCCATATAGAGCTTCATGGTGCTATAGGTGCTAATATGCCGGTGTTTCATAGCTTGCATAAAAGTACAACAGCAGTATTAACAACACCTTTATCTTCCCATATGCATTTTAAAGGCTTAAACTATCACTATAACTATCAATTAGGTAAAATGGTAGAGGATGGATTTGGTATCATAGAATCCGGTATGATAGTAGATCGAATAGTATAGCCATACTGATTTTTGCTTGGTCTAAGACCCGTTTGGAGGGATGCTATGGAAACTGTGTTCACCATTATTTTTGGAGTAGGAGTGGGATATTCAGCTTTAGCTTTCATTTTAGGTGAGGCACTAGGTTCCGGAGATTATGGTGGGGGTGGTGCACTACCAATCCAGCCTTCTGTAATTGCTGCTTTTGTTACTGTTTTTGGCGGTACAGGGCTTATATTAGCGCGCTTTATGCCACCACTCACCGCAATCCCTTTAGCGGGACTTCTTGGTGCGGCGATAGCCTTCGGGTTTTATCGCCTTATTGTATTGCCTTTAACTAAAGCCCAAAATACTACTGCAATAGAAGTTCAAAGCCTTATAGGTCATATGGCCAAAGTAGCAGAAAAAATTCCACAAGGTCAGTACGGAAAAATAACTTATAAAGTAAATGACAGCACTTACCATGCTCCGGCAAAGTCTGAAGATGGTAATGAAATAGCTAGATATACATCAGTAGAAATTGTATATATTGAGAAGAATACTTATTATGTGCGTCCAATTTAGGATATATAGATTACGATTTAACAAGGAGGAAATTTATGGATCAACTTTTAGCTTCACCTTTTAACATTGTTATAATCATTTTAGGAGCATTATTTTTATTAGTGCTGGGGATAGTAACATTATGGAAAAAAGTCCCTCAAGACAAAGCTATGGTAGTAACAGGTCTAAAAAAGAGAGTAATATCAGGCAGCGGCGGTTTTGTAGTTCCTATTTTTGAGCGGACAGATCGTATTTCATTAGAAAATAAAAAGATTGAAGTGCGTATCTCCGGTGCTCTTACAGAACAGGGAGTTGGTATAAACGCAGACGGTGTTGCTGTTATTAAAGTAAAAAGTGATAAAGAATCTATTTTAGCTGCTGTAGAGCAATTTAATACGGGCAATGAAGCAAAGACTATTGAAGTAATTGCCGGTATTACTAAGGATGTTTTGGAAGGTAAACTACGTGAAATTATCTCCAAAATGACAGTTGAAGAAATTTACAAAGATCGAGAAAAATTTGCTTCACAGGTTCAAGAAGTGGCCGCACTTGATTTGGCTGATATGGGTCTTGAAATTAAAGCTTTTACTATCAGAGATATTTCTGATGATAATGGATACTTGCAAGCCTTGGGACGTAAGCGCATCTCAGAGGTAAAAAGAGATGCTATGATAGCCGAAGCTGAAGCGGGTAAAGAAACAAAAATTCGCACTTCTGAAGCTAACCGTCAGGGAGAAAGTGCCCGTTTAGTAGCCGAAACCCAAATTGCTGAGGCTGCAAAAGAGAAAGATCTTAAAGTTCAAGCATATCGTAAAGAACAAGAAGTGGCTAAAGCCGCAGCAGACTTGGCTTATGAAATTGAAGCCAATAAAGTCAAAAAAGAAGTTACAGAAACTCAAATGCAGGTAGAAATCACCAAAATGCATAAAGAAATTGAGCTTGCAGAACAAGAAGCAATCCGTAAAGAAAAAGAACTTGAAGCCACAGTTGTAAAGCAAGCTAATGCAGAAAAATATCGGATAGAAAAAGATGCAGAAGCTCAACGATATCGCGAAGAGCAAGATGCCAGAGCACGCTCAGAAGCTATCCGCCTGGAAGGTACTGCTCGCGCAGATGCTAAACGGCTTGAAGGTATGGCAGAAGTAGATATCATACGCGAAAAAGGTATGGCAGAAGCTGAAGCTATGATGAAAAAAGCCGAGCCTTTAAGCAATATAATGATGCGGCGGTTTCTCAAATGATTATTGAAAAACTCCCGGATATGGCAAAAGCTGTTGCGGAACCTCTTGGCAAAACTGAAAAAATTGTAATAATTGATCAAGGTGGTAAACCGGGAGAGGGAAGCGGGGCGGCTAAAGTTTCCGGCTATGTAACAGATATCATAACAACTTTGCCACAAACTGTAGAGGCATTAACCGGCATAAATATTTGGGATAAAATAAAAAATGCTAAAAAGCAGGATCAAGCTGAAGATTTAGTGAAGTAAAATCCAAAACCTGATAATCATGAAAAAAATTGTTGTAATAGATGGGCAAGGCGGTAAACTGGGACGTCTTGTTATAGAACAGCTAAAAGCTGCATCATTCTCAAGCACTTGTGAAATTATAGCTATAGGCACAAATAGCATAGCTACAGCTACTATGCTAAAAGCAGGAGCAGATAACGGTGCCACCGGAGAAAATCCTGTAATAGTTAATTGTCGAGATGCTGATATCATAGTAGGGCCAATAGGCATTATTGCAACAGATGCTTTGTATGGAGAGGTTACAGCAGCTATGGCAGTGGCTGTAGGGTCATCATCTGCTCATAAAGTGTTGATGCCTGTAAGTCGTTGTAGAATTTCTATAGTGGGTGCATTGCCTGTGCCAACAGCAGAATTAGTGGATATGGCAGTTAAACAAGTGCTTAAAAGACTTGGAGAATAAAATTAATGGCTAAAAAAAGAGTATATAAGTTACAAATTGATCATTTGCGGTACCCGGATAAGGGTATCGCTTTTTTGGATGATGGAGAAGGATCACTTAAAGAAGTACATGTTAAGCATGGACTGCCGGGTCAGTTGGTAGAAGCAGAATGTAGTAACAAAAAAAAGCAATTGGTAGGACGCATATTACAAGTGCTGGAACATGCCCCGGAAGAAACATCCCCTATTTGCCCGGATTTTAGCATATGTGGCGGCTGTTCTTTTCTTAACATTCCTTATGAATATGAACTTGAGCTTAAAAAGAAGATGGTTGCCGAGTTGCTAAAGGACGTTTGGAAAGAAGAAATTCCATCAATAATACCTGCTCCAAATTGCGCCGGTTATCGCAACAAGATGGAGTTTTCTTTTGGTGATTCTGATGCATATGGCTTAGGTGGAAAACTTGCCTTGGGCATACGCAAAAGAAATCGTTACTATGAGGTTGCTGTTCCTGTTGACTGCACTCTGGTTCCAAAAGACTTTAAAACTTTGGCTGTCGCCACATTAGAATATTTTAAACAGACCAATGAGACATTTTATCATCGGATGCGTCATATAGGTAATTTACGGTATTTGATACTGCGCCGAGGAGAATTTACAGGAGAGCTTCTGATCAATTTAGTAACAACTTCCGGATTAGACCAATCTCATGTGGAAAAATGGGCGGCTGAGCTACTTTCCTTGCCTTTAAACAATATGCCGGAAGGTGAAATTGTAGGGATACTTCACACTGTTAGCGATTCCGTTGCCGATGCAGTAGTGCCGGAAAACGTTCGCGTACTTTGGGGACGTGATTATTTCTATGAAAAGATATGTGGTCTTACTTTTCGTATTTCAACTTTTTCATTTTTTCAAACATATTCTGCCGGGGCAGAATTATTGTACGATACCGTAGCCGAATTTGTGGGAAAAGCTGACAAGGTATATGACCTCTATTGTGGCACAGGTACCATTGCGCAAGTTCTTGCGACACATAAAAACGTAATGGCAAAGGAAATTTTAGGGATGGAATTAGTGCCGGAAGCTGTAGAAGCAGCAAAAGAAAATGCCCACATAAACGGCATTACTAACTGCCAATTTATCGCGGGCGATGTGTTAAAACTTTTGACTTCAACACCTAATTCTAATCCTGATGTACTGGTACTCGACCCTCCGCGGGACGGGATACATCCTAAAGCTTTGCATAACTTGATTGATTTAGGTGCTTCCAAAATTGTATATATTTCATGCAAACCTACATCATTGGCACGAGATTTAGCTAGCTTTATGGAAAGCGGATATAAGTTAACTAAAATTCGCCTACATGACATGTTTCCACGTACTCCACATGTAGAAACAGTATGTTTACTAGAGAAAGTCTGTAATTAAATATTATTGATACAAGTTTTGACTTGCTTTAAGCGTAATTTTACCGATTAAAAGTTTCTGTAAGATAAGCAAGCTTTTCCGCTAGTTCACTTTTCAACATATCTGAAGTGTAACGAAAACGCCAATTGCCGGATGGCTCCCCGGGAGTATTCATACGTGCTTCTGTTCCTAACGAGAAAACATCTTGTATAGGCGCAATTGCATAGGCCGCATTAGAAGCCCAAGCCAGGCGTATTAAATCCCAAGCTACATTATCCCCGGAAACATTTAGATAGCGGCGGTAGTAGTCTTTTTCTTCCTCAGACGCAGAATTATTATACCAGCCTATAGTAGTATCATTATCATGGGTTCCTGTATATACTACTGTGTTAGAGCTTTCAAAATTATGAGGAAGGTAAGGGTTTTTACCGTCCGGGCTAAAAGCAAACTGCAAAACTTTCATACCAGGAAATCTCATGGAATCTCGTAGTGCTATAACACTTTCTGTAATTTCTCCCAGATCTTCAGCAATAATGGGCAATTTGCCAAGTTCTTTTAACATTGCAGTAAATATGGATTTTCCGGGTCCTTTTATCCATTTTCCATTAACAGCGGTAGTATTTCCATAAGGCGTAGCCCAATAAGAATCAAAACCTATAAAGTGGTCAATGCGGATGATATCTACCATACCTAAAAGGCCGGATATACGCCTAACCCACCAAGTATAACCTTCCTTTTTATGCGCTGTCCAATCATACAGAGGATTGCCCCACAATTGACCTGTTTCGCTAAAATAATCCGGCGGAACCCCTGCAACAGCCCTGGGATTACCGGTTTTATCCAACTGAAACAGCTCAGGCTCTGCCCATACGTCTGAAGAATCTAAAGCTACAAAAATAGGTACGTCTCCAACTATTTTTATATTCTTCTTATGAGCATAGTTACGCAAAATAGTCCATTGTCGGAAAAATTCATACTGTAAAAAATTATGAAATTCAATCTCTTTTGCTAATAATATTTGATATTCAGTTATTGCTTCTTCAGTATACTTTGCAATATCATCAGGCCAACTACTCCAACAAGCCCCGTAATAGTAATCTTTAATTTGGCCTTCTGTAAGATACTTTTGGTTTGCTTGCCGAAACACATCAAGCGCAGGACTGTTTATTTCATTTTTACGTTCTTCTATAAAATGTCTTTTAATGGATACAAATAAAGTGTAGTTATCAAGCCAACTTTTTTGATCTTCACAAAATTTAGTGTAGGCTTTTATTTGGGTTGGTGTAGCATCAGTTTTAAATCGTTTAAAAGCTACCCGATACAAATTCATCTTATAATCTATTACAGGGCCGTAGTCCACATTTATAGAGTCAAATACTGGGATGCTATCCAAATCTGAAGGAGTGAGATATCCTTCTTTAAGTAGCAGATCCGGGCTTATTAAATAGTGATTGCCCGCAAAGGTAGAAAAGCTTTGGTAGGGCGAATCTCCATATCCGGTAGGCCCTAAAGGCAAAATTTGCCACAAGCTTTGCTTAGCTTTATGCATAAAATCAATAAATTTATAGGCTCCATCACCTAAGTCACCAATGCCATATAAACCGGGAAAAGATGTTGGATGTACCAATATTCCGCTTACTCGCTGCATTATAATCTCCTTATCTAATACTAATCCACTTAGATTAGTATAAACTCCCTCTTGTGTAATTATCCAAATTAACTTTGTTCCTCCCAAAAATAGACCCCTTGCCCTACTAAGGCATTCAGTATAAAATTTCATAAGCGTAATGTCAATAAATTATCATCCAAAAATATCCAAAAGGGGATGTGTATGAGTATATTTCCTAGAAACAAAAAACGCCGCACTCCAAACAGATATAAATTTTCAAAAAGACCCATATCTAAGTTAGTACAAAGTTTGGCGACTGATAGCAAAATATACGGGATTAAACGTAAAGATGAAATAGGGGAACTAGCCCGTACCATATCCTCTATGAGAGAAGATATAGATACTAGCGAAATTAATATCCATGTAATGATGATGGAGCGTGAACGTCAGGAATATTTGATGCGCACCATTGATAATGTGGCCTTTGCACTGCTGGCTATAGCTGTAGAGGATGAAAAACAGTTTGACCATGCTTTACAGGAAGGTCTTACAGAAGTGGCGCAATGCGTAGATGTAGATGGAATTTATGTATGGCGCAATGCAACTGTAGATAATGAATATCAATTTGTGCTAAAAACAAATTGGACAAACAGCATCGAAAAAGAATCACGAACAGAGCCTATGCGTGAATGGTATTCGTATAACGATACCCCCGGTTGGTATAAGCGTTTTTCAGATGGCTTTCCGCTGAATGCGACTCGTTCTCAGCTATCAGCGCAAGAACAAGCTATTTTAGGCCCTCATGCGCAATCTGTATTAATATTGCCTATGCACCTTCAAGATCATTTTTGGGGTATTGTTTTTTTTGAAGATTGTAAGCGTAAACGGGTTTTTACAACAGATGAAATGAGCTTGCTTCAATCTGCAAGTTTTATGATAGTAAGTGCACTACGCCGTAAAAAACAAGCTGCGCGCATTAACGAAGTTAATACTCGAGTAAAACTTATGCTGGACGCAACTCCTATAGGATGTTTTTTGTGGAACAATAAGCTGGAAGCCTTTGATTGTAATCCGGCAACCTTATCTTTATTTAACATAGATGATAGGGAAGAAATGCTTGTGCGCATTAAAAATTTGGCACCTCAATGTCAGGCTAATGGAAAATGCAGCAAACAATTGTTTGGTGAGCATTTAACAAGAGCTTTTGAAGAAGGCAGGGATGACTTTGAATGGATATGCAGCACCTCGGATGGAACACTTTTTCCGGCAGAAGTAAATTTTAGGCGTGTTAGATATGGAGATCAATTTGTTGTGGCAGGCTATATGCGTGATATGAGAGAGCAAAAGCGATTGATTCATGAAATTGAAGAGAGAGGCCAACAATTAGAACATGCATTAGCAGAGGTTCAAGCAGCAAGCCAATCTAAAACCAACTTTTTATCAAATACAAGCCACGAAATGCGTACACCTATGAACGCTATAATAGGCATGGCAATGATAGGAAAAAACGCCGGCAATGTTCCTGCTAAAGATGATGCATTTGAAAAAATTGAGTCAGCATCAAGTCATTTGCTGGGAGTCATTAACGACATTTTGGATATGTCAAAAATAGAAGCCGGTAAATTAGACCTTTATGAAGAGCCTTTTAGTTTAGAAAAGAATTTGCAGACAGTTCTCAATATAATTTTATTTCGGATAGAGGAAAAAGGGCAAAAGTTACATATGGATATAGGTAAAGATGTGCCACCTGTAATTGTAACAGATGCCCAAAGGCTTACTCAGGTACTTACAAATTTACTAAGCAATGCTATAAAATTTACTCCGGACGGAAAAGAAATACGCTTAACCGTTGAAGTTTTAAATCAAGACCAAAAATACTGTAGTCTCAAATTTTCAATAATAGATGAGGGTATAGGTATAAGCGAAGAACAGCAGTCCAGAATCTTTACTCCTTTTGAACAAGCAGAGGCCAGTACTACCCGCGAATTTGGCGGAACAGGCTTGGGCTTAACCATATCTAAGCATATTGTAGATTTAATGAATGGAAAAATTTGGATAGAATCAGAATTGGGATGTGGTGCAACCTTTTCCTTTATCATTAATGTTGAATATCAGAAAAATACTGAAGAAACCACTTTTATAGATGATGTTCACTATGAGGAAGAAACATATCCGGGCAAATGTGTTTTATTGGCAGAGGATATAGACATTAACCGTGAAATATTCTTGACAGTTTTAGAGCCTACAGAACTGGAAGTTGTTTGTGCAGAAAATGGCGAAGAAGCAGTCAGAGCATTTAAAGAAAATCCGGAAAAGTTTAATTTAATTTTTATGGATGTGCAAATGCCTGTTATAGATGGTCATGAGGCTACTCGTCAAATTCGAGCTTTAGATATACCATATGCTAAAGATGTTCCAATAGTAGCAATGACGGCTAATGTTTTTAGAGATGATATAGAAAAATGTTTAGAGTCAGGCATGAACGCTCACCTTGGCAAACCTTTGGATTTTGATGCAGTAGATGCTGTATTGCGAAAATATTTAACGTGAGTTCAATTAATATTTTGTTATTTAAAACAGGCTGTTTTTTGGCTGTTAGGTTAGTCATCTAGCTCACATTAATCTAGGAATGATGTTATCTATTATAAATTCACTATAAAAAATAACTCTGATGACACCCCATTGTCAGTTCCGGTTAATATGTTTTCAGCACTAGGGCATCAAAATATGACGTACCGTTGTCATATTAAATCCGGTATACTTGGACAAAATCATAAAATCACGAAGCGCAAGAGCGCATGGAGGGATTACGATATGGAAAATAAACAGTGTCAAAGATGTGGCATGATGCCCTTGGAAAAACCGGAGGATTTTGGAACAAATGCCGATGGGAGCAGAAATAAAGATTATTGTTGTTATTGCTATGAGAAGGGGGCATTTTTCTATCTGGAAGCTACTATGGCAGATGTAATTGAAAGCCGCCTACCTCATGTAGTTCCGGACGTTTTTCCGGATGAAAAGGCGGCAAGAACAGCTATGAATGAACTTTTCCCCACCCTTAAATGCTGGAAGAAAACAGGCATGATTATGTCCTTTAAGCTAAAGGACGGGGTATCTTCGGAAGATTTCTTGGCGGCATCAGATAAAATTCAAACAAGCTACCTTTCTAACTGCAAAGGTTTTATTACTCGTCAACTTATGACGATTGACGGCATTTGGACAGATTGGGTTATTTGGGAAACTCTACCCGATGCCGAAAACGCAATGAGCAAGTCCGAAAAAAACGAATCCGCTAAGGCGTTTGTTGCGCTAATAGGCGAATTTGTGGAGCATAACACATATCCCCTTGAAAGAAGCTA
>WQVX01000093.1 GCA_009785615.1 Defluviitaleaceae bacterium
ATGGACACCTGCGCATCTTAACTATGGCGCATGGGGACCGGTTGGCGATCATGTATTTAGAGATACCTTTACAGCAGCACGTTTTGGTTCTTTAGGTCTTGAGTTCTTTGTACACGAAGATTACGATGCAGATGACCATTGGTTACGTTCCGGTTCTATGGAATGGGATATCGTAGCTCCTGCTGCGGGCGTTGTTCAAAACGTACGCGGTTATGTAGTTGCCGGTAGCCCAAATCCGGATTACCACAGAGTAGTACGTACAGTACTTCGTGAAACTGTTCCGGGTTCTTTACCTGCTACAGGAGCACATCCAACAACATTTAGTTTTGACGAAGGCATCCAAATTTTAGGTGCCAGATTCTGGACTAATGATGCAGATTTCATCGAAGGTCACAATGATATTAGCGATGCAGAAGTTTGGTTTGATGCAAGCAGAGCAGGCGACAATTATCTTGGTGCATCCATCGCTCGTAATACATTAACAATCCGTCCTGAGATCGGTCATTCCGGACAACGTAACACAGTTGCAGAGATTCATATAGAATTCTATGTAAGCGTACAAGCAAACTTTGAAGGTCTCTACGGTGCTCCAATCGAAGTAACAGTTGAAAGTGGTACAGTAGAATCTCCATTTGAAGAAACTTTAGTAGTTGCTTATGCTTGGGATCCTATCACTGCAAGCACTACAGTAGTAACTGTTGACGAAGGCGATATCAGCGCAGCATTTGGTCTTGTGCGTGCTATCCCTGTAAGCAACGTTGTAATAACTGAAGTTGAAGCCGGCGTTCTTCTTGCAGGTTCCAGACTTTGGGTTGGCGTTGAAGGTGGTATCTCCCGTGGTTGGGGTGCAGCAGACCATATTTCCTTGGGTGCTACACACGTAACTACAAACGATCCTACACTTCAATTCTCACCAATCCGTCTTGACAGCCATGGTGCGTATGTAGAAATTATCCGTGGTTCCCGTTATGACGGCGCAACAATCACTTTCCATGGCGTTGCTGTATCCGGTCGTGTAATTCCTGACCATCAATACAACATCGTTGTTGCAGGTGATGCAGTAGCAGCTAACTGGGAAGAATTTGCATGGGTAATGGGCGGCGGAGCCGGTTCACTTACACGTGGTGCTACACATGGTTTCTTTGCTGAAGAGCCATATGCAACACCTGCATTTACTTTCACAGGTCAAGACATCGCTCTTGATGGCCCGGGTCAAACACAAGTTCCGGGAACAGGATTACCTGGTACCGGCGAACCGGGTTTACCGGGTGTAACAGGCCCTGTAGCACGTACAATCCATCAAAATCAACCTTTCCAAACTGCACGTGCAGGCGAAGCTCCAATCTTCCCGGCATTTGAAATGATCAACACTTACGGTGCCGGTGGCAACGCATCTGCTTTCTTAGCAGTAGCTGTTGTTAGAGATATCCTTGGTTGGACTGACGACTGGAATGAAGTTGCAAGAACTGCGACATTCACAACTCCGGCCGGTATGGCAATCGTATTCACAGAAGGTTCCGCAACTGTTTCTGTAAACGGAACTCAAATGACTATGGTTAACACAGACGGTACTCCAATACCTGCCAGAATTAGTCCACAAACAAACAGATTTGTTGTGCCTATCCGTTTCTTTACAGATTTAGGCGTAACAGTAACTTGGTTGGGTGGCACACCCGGCAACTTCAGCTTGATGGTATCCCCATAAAGTTTGATAATTTAATAGTAATATAGCATCAAAACAAAAACCCCTTTTCAGGGGTTTTTGTTTTGTATTCATATGCTATTGCTATATGTGAGAGAATATGTTACAATTTTATTTATGACAACATTAACTACATAACAGCATATACTAATTATAGACTGAAAGGAGATATTTTATGGGCACATTGATCAGTTGGCTGGTAAGTGCAATTATCTTATGGCTAATGTCACTGGTAACACCGTTTATACCATTTTTGAACATGAGTTTTGGCGCAGGATGGCTTCCTGTTGTGATCGTAGCTATAGTGCTGGGATTAATTAACGCTCTCATTGTTCCATTAGCAAAACGTATATTAAAGGGAAGAAGAAACCATGCTCCGTTAATAGCCTTTGCTATTTCAGCTGTTATTGATGCAGTAGCTTTGTTGTTAACCAGTGTTATTGCAAGCAGATCTTTCTCTATTGATTTTTTAACAGCAATCGTTATAGCAGTTATACTTGCAGCAGTTAATGGCGGTATTTCTTTAAGATCAAAAGACTAATTTAACAAAGCATCATTATGTACAACCCCCCCTACAACCTGATTTGTAGGGGGGTTTTTCGTGAAATCCATCAAAGGGCTTCAACTTCTTGACGCGTTAACGGCGTAATTTTTAAAATCATATCCAATGGGATGTTTTCTAATTTCATTTTTCTTGCAGTTTCTAAATCACGTTCTTTAAACTTTTCTTTATCGCGTTCTTTAAACCAGTCGGATTCTTCGATTGTAGTTACAATGATATCCCATGCTTCTGTGCTCATGAGCATAACCTCCTTGAAAACACTTGGGTTGGCTTTAATAATGCCAACCAAGTATGCATTTTTGGGTTCAACAACATTTAGCTCTGCATATGCTTGAGTTGTATCCTCTGCATCCTCGGGTGGGTCAGCGGCAATCTGATTAAAGGGCTTCAACTTCTTGACGCGTTAATGGCGTAATTTTCAAAATAACATCCAATGGAATGTTTTCTAATTTCATTTTTTTTGTCATTTTTCTTGCGGTTTCTAAATCACGTTCTTTAAACTTTTCTTTATCGCGTTCTTTAAACCAGTCGGATTCTTCGATTGTAGTTACAATGATATCCCATGCTTCTGCGCTCATGAGCATAACCTCCTTGAAAACACTTGGGTTGGCTTTAATAATGCCAACCAAGTATGCATTTTTTGGTTCAACAACATTTAGTTCTGCATATGCTTGAGTTGTATCCTCTGCATCCTCAATGGTAAGATTACTTCGCAAGTTCCGTAAAAATATGTTTTCTTTTGATAGCTTCTTATTTTCCAATATCTGAACCGGGAACTTTTCTCCTGCGATGTAGTATACGCCATTGCCCATATCTTGAATCTTCTGATTCATTTCGGTTTCCAGATAGCGTTCAAGAGCTTCAGGGTACATTGTCAAAGCAATAGTCACAGTGATGTCAGACAACGGAACATCCTCAAAAGACGAGTAAAGATAGGCATAACCAATAACTTTGTTATAATCCCGCACAGAAAATGAATCTTTTTCAGATTTAAATTCTATGAGATTATGACCTTTGAATATCTTGCCAATGTCTTTTTCAATCTTCATGTCTTTGCTTTTTTTGATTACCATAACATCTACAATTAAAAATTCCTTAGCTAGTTCATGCTCTTTTTTGTATGATAAGCTTTCTCTATATTGATAAAGATCCAGTTGTAGTCCTTCAAAAAAACAACCGTGCCAAAAAACTTTGCCTTTCTCACTATCTGCCATGCACTTACCACCTCATAAGTGTATAATATCATAGACGATGATTATATTACAACTGCCATTAACTTAAAAAGTCCCAATTTACACCTACTTAATTAGCATAATTGTCTATTGATGAAAAAATTTCCAGGAATCATTTGACTACAATGAAAATTATGGTATAATCAAAAGTAAAAACTAAAAGTTAAAATTTATGATAGACATAATGCATTAGATATTGGAATATAAGTGTTATTATATGGTATTTAAGTATATCATAGCCTGCTGTTAATATAGCACCTCCACTTCGCACTAACGTGCTTCGTGTCAGTGAAGGGGGCGCAAGCTCTGCTTGCATCAACACGTAAACGTGTTAATGTCAATCGGAATTGCTATATTTACAAAAAGTCGGCAGCTTCTCTAAAAAAAGTTTATAAAATTTGTCGAGGTGCCAAAAATGGACAAGCAACAAAACAGCGTTTTGGTTGTAGATGGCGATGACTGTATTACGTCAGCATTAACCGATACCCTTAGTTCAATGTACACAATATATGTTGCTAAAGACGGAAAATCTGCTATCACCGCTGCACTGGAGTTTATGCCGGATTTGATACTGCTTAATGTGACATTGTCAGATAAAAGTGGATTTGAAATTATTTACATATTAAAACAAAATAGCGAAACAAAAGATATACCGGTAATTCTTTTATCCGGTACAACCTCCCAAAATACTGAAGAACAAGGGCTGACTTTAGGCGCGGCAGACTATATATATAAGCCTTTTAACCCCAGCATTATGAAATTGCGAGTAAAAAACCAGATAAAAATAGTTAATCAAATGCGAATGATACGCCACTATAGCACAACAGATACCCTTACAGGTTTAGCTAACAGAATGCATTTTAATGAGCGTTTAAATAATGAATGGGTACGTGCTACACGTGACAATGCTCCCATAGGACTTTTGCTTATGGATATTGATAATTTTAAAGAAATTAACGATACCTACGGGCATCTTTGTGGTGATATGATACTACAAAACACAGCAAATAATATTAAACGCTGCTTAAATAGATTAACGGATCTGGCTGCCCGTTGGGGAGGAGAGGAATTTGCTGTGCTTCTTCCTAATACCGATTTGGAAGGCGCGGCTTTTGTATCTGAGCGTATACGTGTTAATATAGAAAAGCAAATCCATTATTTTGAAGGAAAAGTAACCACTCCTGCTACAATTAGCGTTGGCATCAATTGTACTATACCAACGCAGAAAGATTGTATTAACGATTTTGTTTCTGAAGCAGATAAAGCGTTGTATAGGGCAAAAAGGGAGGGCAAAAACAGGATACGTGTTGTTCGTATGAGTAGCTAGTCACATAAAATGAGCAAAGGGAATAGTATAGTAGCAATGTGAATATCGAACTCATGTAATAAGGAGACTAATCTTATGGAAATTACCGCCATACCTTTTGCTCATCAAACAGAAGTGGTCAGTAAAACACTCTTTGACAATCATCTTAAACTGTACCAAGGTTATGTTGACAAAACAAACGAGATCTCTTCCAAATTAACATCCGCATCACATGCGGACTTAGCCGCCGCCAATGCTACCTATAGCATATATCGCGGTCTGAAAAAGGGAGAAAGCTTTGCCCTGGATGGCGTTATCCTCCATGAGTTATATTTCCAAAATTTAGACAAAGAGCCTGCCGCCTTAGGCCCCAGAACACATCACTTGCTGGACCGGCATTTTGGTGGGTTTGAAATGTGGAATACTGCCTTTACTGCATCTGCCAATACAGCGCGGGGCTGGTGTATTTTAGCCTACGAGCAACGGACAAATACCTGCCGCAATATCGTTTTAGATTTTCATGACGATGGGTTAATTTGTGGCTCTTATCCTTTAATTGTGTTGGATATGTATGAACATGCCTACATGATTGATTATGGCACAGATAAAGGTAGATATATTCAAAATTTTATAGGAAATATTCCGTGGGGTATTATAGAGAAGCGAGCGGCCGCCTTTATGCGCTAGTAATTTAGATTATTATGTAGAAACATAAAAAGAGGGATGTCTCATGACAGCCCTTCTTTACATCCAATGCATAAATTGGCTCTATTGACATGGGATTCTTTTTGTTTATAATTTATATAAAACTATGAGGGGAGATAAGATATGATTAATGTCTATCATGTATCTAAATCCGGTTCAAATAGAAATAATGGTACCGAGGCACAGCCCTTTTACACAATTTCAGCAGCAGCAGAAGTTGCAAGAGCCGGAGATATAATTGTTGTTCATGAAGGAGAGTATCGGGAGTGGGTTAAGCCAAAAGAAGGAGGGTTAAGCCACCGCAGGCGCATTACTTATCTGGCGGCTAAAGGTGAAAAAGTTGTTATTAAAGGCTCTGAGCGCATTTTGGGCTGGGAAAATTTAGAGGGAACCGTATGGCGCGTAGTGGTGCCAAACGAGTTTTTTGGAGACCATAACCCATATAAAGAAAAGATCATCGGTGACTGGCTGGTGTACCCGGTAGGGCGTTCGGTTCATTTAGGGGATGTGTATCTTGATGGGATGTCTTTTTATGAAGCAGAAAATCTTGATGCTGTAAAAAATCCAACTATTCAAACAGAGATACTTGATAATTGGACAGAAGAAATTGTCCCCGTAAAAAATCCGAATCAAACAAAATACCGCTGGTTTGCAGAAGTGGATCGGGAATGTACCACCATCTATGCAAATTTTCATGGTGCAGACCCTAATGAATCTTTGGTTGAAATTAATGTACGCAAATGTTGCTTTTATCCGGAGCGTACAGGAATAGATTATATTACTGTGCAGGGGTTTGAAATGGCTCATGCGGCCACGCCCTGGACGCCTCCTACAGGAGATCAGCCGGGATTAATCGGTGCTAACTGGAGTAAGGGTTGGATCATTGAAAATAATATATTTCATGACTCTAAATGCAGTGCCGTAAGCATAGGAAAAGAAGCCTCTACAGGGGACAACTTCCGTACATTCCGCAAAGACAAGCCGGGGTATCAGTATCAGCTGGAGTCTGTATTTACTGCACACCAGGCCGGTTGGTCTAAAGAGAAGATTGGCTCGCATATCATTCGCAACAATGTTATTTATGATTGTGGTCAAAATGGCATTGTTGGTCATTTGGGTTGTATATTTAGCAAAATTTACAACAATCATATTTATAACATTGCTTTAAAGCGGGAATTTTATGGGCACGAAATTGCAGGTATTAAATTACATGCTGCCATAGATGTGCAAATACACAATAATCATATCCATGATTGTTCATTGGGGTTATGGCTGGATTGGCAAGCTCAAGGTACGCGAGTAAGCAAAAATCTCTTCCATAACAATAACCGCGATTTCTTTATTGAAGTGACTCATGGCCCGGCAGTTGTTGATCACAATATTTTTGCTTCCAAATACGCCATAGACAACCATGCCCAAGGAACAGCCTATATACGCAATATTATTGCAGGCAAAATGATTATTAAGAAAATGCTTAACCGTGCCACTCCATATCACTTTCCGCATACTACAGATGTAGCCGGCTATGCAATGGTTTACGCATATGATGACAGGATTTACCAAAATATTTTTATAGGCGGCCAAACGGACGATTTAGTAGGAACAGCTATGTTTGATCCTTGCACTGTATCTCTTGAAGAATATATAGAAAAAGTAGATGCTGCAAACAGGGAACGGCCGGGTGACTTAAATCTCTTTGAGAGCGTGGAACAACCTGCCTATGTTGAGGATAACTGCTATTTTAACGGCGCAAAGGCTTTTGCAAGAGAAGAGGAATTACTTAATGCCCCGGAGTTTGATACAGGTTTTGCCATTGAAGTTGCCGGTGATGAGGTTTACTTAACAATAGAGCTTCCGGAAAATTTTGAAACTTTTGTTTCTTGGTGTCATTACTCGGGAAGTATTCCGCGGGTGCGCATTGTAAATGCAGACTTTGAAAGTCCGGACGGATCAGCTCTTGTGCTGGATAGAGATTATTTTGAGTATTGCATTAAAGATAAGGCGGTTTCCGGCCCTATTTCCTCATTAGAATCCGGGAAAAATAAAGTAAAGGTTTGGGGCTGAAATATAAAATAGAATAAAATCTTCTATCCTGTGCATCCTAGTACTAAATATATGAAATAACAAAATGCCGAGTATGTAAGAGTTTGCTCAAAATATCTTGGCAATGTTAGGACTAGGAAAGGGAGGCTGATCCCGTGACATCAGGAGATGTTAACAAAAGAACTAAATATAGTGCTCCGGTGCTGCAAACTTATCCAAACTTGGAGGACGATCATAGAGAATCAAAAACCGGTGCACCTGTGCCAACTGATAGTAACGTTGTAGCTGCAAAACATTGGGTAGAAGAAAATGAATTGTAGTTAGAAGTTGCAAAAGAAAAAGCCTTGTTGCTGTATATGCAAGGCTTTTTTCATTGATATTACGCCACAAATCTCACTTTATTTTAAAGTTTTGATCAAACTTTTTTAAAAGTTTGCAGGGGTTTGAGGCCGGCCCCAAGGTTCTAATCTTCTAATATAAGGGTTTTAACAGGCATATAAATAGACCTGCCCACTAAAATCCAACAAAAACAGATTAGTGGGCAGGTCTGGTGTTAAATTACTTAATTGTAAAAATGCATTTAAAAACACAAATTTAAATTAAAAAGGAGATTTTTATTATACATAATTCTTTAGCATTTGTAAACCTATTTTATCAACAATAATCACCCGGTTTTTTACTCTGTTTTTATACATTTATAGAAAGGAATTATAAAACACTAAATACAGGTGTTTTTTTTGTGGCGATTTATGATAGAATAGTACTAATGAATTATTCCAAGAAATTTGTGAAGGGAGTACATAAATGACCATCACCTTAAACAAAAAAGAGGTACAAGTACAGCCGGGCCAAACTATATTAGAGGTTGCTCAATCTAATGATGTAGCTATTCCGACTCTGTGCCATGATCCTAGAGTACTACCACAGGGTAATTGTGGTTTATGTATAGTAGAGGTAGAAGGTCAGCAGCAATTAAAGCGTGCTTGTGCTACAGAGGTTATGCCCGGCATGGTTATTAATACAGAATCACCACGAGTAAAAGACACTCGTAAAACTTTGTTAGAGTTGCTTCTTTCAAACCATACAGGGGACTGCCGTGCCCCGTGCATGTTGGCTTGCCCTGCTCAAACAGACTGTCAAGGCTATGTAGCTTTAATTGCTAATGGACAATATAAAGAAGCAGCTTCTTTGATTAGAGAAAAGCTTCCTTTGCCGTCCTCAATTGGGCGCATTTGCCCACATCCGTGCGAAACAGAATGCCGTCGCAAATTGGCGGAATCACCCGTAAATATTTCAGCATTAAAGTATTTTGCCGGAGATATAGATTTGCAAAATCCTATTTTGCCAAATATTGCAACAGATACAGGTAAAAAACTGGCAATTATTGGCGGTGGGCCTGCGGGACTTACAGCCGCCTACTTTTTACGACTTAAAGGCCATGATGTAACTATATATGATGCACAACCCCATATGGGAGGTATGTTACGCTATGGCATACCTGAATATCGCTTGCCTAAATCAGTTCTTGACAAAGAGCTAAGTATATTTGAAAAAATGGGAATCATTTTTAAAAACAATGTGCGAATCGGCACAGATATAACCTTTGCTGATCTGCAAACACAGTATGGTGCTGTTATTGTGGCTATAGGTGCCTGGCTTTCTATGCCCATAAGATGTGAAGGGGAAGAAGCTTTTGTTAATAAAGGGATTTTAGGCGGTGTAGAATTTTTACGAGCACCCTTTGACATGGAAGGAAAGCAAGTAGTAGTAGTAGGCGGAGGATTCACCGCTATGGATGTAGCCAGAACTGCAATTAGGAAAGGCGCATCCAAAGTAAGCATGGTATATCGCCGTACAAAGGACGAAATGCCTGCCGCTGATGAATATGACGAAGCTTTTGAAGAAGGTGTAATTTTCCGTTTTTTAGAAGCTCCTCTTGAAATATTAGGCGATGATAATGTTACCGGGCTGCGAGTTCAAAAAATGACTCTTGGTGATCCCGATGCAAGCGGACGCCGTTCCCCTGTTGCACTTCCCAGTGAAGAAGAAGTCATTTCAGCAGATTTTGTGATAAGAGCCATTGGCCAAAAATTGGACATGACAGGGCTAAAAGATATAGCATTAAATTCCTATGGAGCCATTGAACATAACAACTTCCATACTGCATTGCCCGGTGTATTTGCTATTGGAGATGCCATAAATCGGGGAAGTATTGCAATTGAATCCATTGGTCATGCTCAAAAGGTAGTTATGGCAGTTCATAGATATTTGATTGAGCAAAAAGAATATAGTTGGGAAAAATCTATTGCTGAACCTCAAAGAGCTTTGGTAAAAGATGTTAAAACAGAAGCTGATTTTGCTGACCGTCCAAGGTTGCCAAGGCAAAATGTTTCTCATATAGACCCTAAACTTCGTATTAAATCGTTTGCAGAAGTAAGCAAAGGCTTGACAGAAGAACAAGCAAAGGCAGAAGCTCAACGCTGTTTATCTTGTGGATGTGCTGATTATTTTGAATGCAAGCTGTTGCAATTTACTCATCAATACCAAGCAGATCCAACGGCTTTTGAGAAATCTAATATAAAACCTAAGAAAACAAAATCCGATTGTGACAACAGCCATCCGCACTTTGATAGAGATCCAAATAAATGTATATTATGTGGTTTATGTGCCCGTGGTTGTGAAGAGGTAGTTGGTAAATCTGTTCTTAGTGTAGTACATCGAGGATTTGATGCTACAGTTACTACTTCATACAACGAACCTATTTCAGATGCAGGGTGCGTTGGATGTGGCATGTGCGTAGCCATGTGTCCTACAGGTGCTTTAACAGAACGCCTTTCTATGACTGTGGAAGAAAATGCAGTGGATTCTGTTTGTGTACTGTGTAGCTTAGGGTGTCAAGCTGTGCATACAGCTAAAGGGAATGTGCCTCTGCGTACTTTACCTGCTAATGATGGGGTCTTATGTGGCAAAGGTCGCTTTGGCTTCAGTCAATTGCGTGGAATGGAACGGCTTGCTGTTGCAAATTTTGAAGAAGTTGCACTTAAAGCAAAAGAGGGATTACAAACCATTATTGAGCATCACGGCGCAGAATCCGTTGGTATAGCTATTGGCGGCCAATGCACAAATGAAGATATTGCTGCTATACTCTCCTGGGTAAATAATTCTTTGCCGGGAGTAAAAATATTTACTTTTACCGGTCTGGACACTATTGATAGTTCTGAAATGGGCCCGTTAAATTTGGCTAAAAGGGAAAATGTAGAACTTTTAATGAAGTATTGTAATGGCCGGGGTCTAAAAGACTTTGGGGTAAGAAATTTAAGCATAGAGGAGTTTAAAAACAGCAATTTCCGTGGACTAATAATTTTTGGCGAAGATGTCCCGGCTCTTCCGGATGTAGAATTTTTGGCAGTAGTAGATGCGACACTTACAGAAACTGCTAAAAAAGCCAATGTAGTTTTACCGGGTATCACTTTTGCAGAAAGCAATGGTACCTATACCAATATTAAGGGTAAAAAGCAAGCTGTACAATCAGCAATCACTTCTGTAGCAGGACTTAGCCCTGGTCAATGGGTTGCACTTTTAGAGAAGTGAACTACCCCGCTGAAAACTTTCGTGAAGCAGCGAGGGTATGGCGATAATTAAGGAGGATATAGCAATGGCAGTACTAGAAAAAACACAAATGTTATCTGATGGCAAAGATAAAACAATTTACAACACAACGGATCCGGATATTTATTTAATGGAATTTAAAAACAGCGTTACTACAAATGATGGTGAGAAGCGCGACGAAATTACCGGCAAAGGCCACGTTAACAATGAAATAAGCTCTTTGTTATTTGAAAGAATTAACGGCATTGATATCAAAACTCATTTCATTAAAAAAATCTCTGATACAGAGCAGCTTATTAAAAAACTATATATTATCCCAATAGAGGTTGTTGTACGTAATTATATTGCCGGTAGTTTGGTAAGAAGGCTTGGGTTAGACGAAGGTACTCCTTTATACGAACCTATACTTGAGTTTTATTACAAAGATGATGAATTGGGAGATCCTATGATCAATACCGATCATATCCGTATTCTTGATATTATCTCGCAAGAAACTGAAGGCGAAATTAAAGAAATTGCCTTTATGGTAAACGAAACCTTAAATCAGATATTTTCAAGAATTGGCATTACCTTGGTAGATGTAAAACTAGAGTTTGGTTTGGATATCAAAGGCAATATTATTTTGGCTGATGAAATTACCCCGGATACTTGCAGATTATGGGATATTGAAACAGGCAAAAAGCTTGATAAAGATATATACCGTAGGAATATGGGTGACATGATGCTGGGATATAGAGAAGTACTTAGCAGATTGAAGAGCATCCGCACATAACAAATACATGAAAAATAACCGACAAGCCCTCAAAAAAAGGAGTCGGTTATTTTTTTATATTTTTGCAAAAATATATGGAAAAAAACTCTTGAAAAATCCTGTGGAAGATGGTAGGATGTAGTCGAAACAATTGATTAACTGATTTTTGAAGGGAAATTTAAAAAAGTATCAAAGTTTAAAACTTTGGTGCAAAGTCCGCAATTCCTCCAGCAAGAAGAAAAGCGGAGTCTATAGGTGATGATCGAATATCATCCATAGACACAAGTTAAGCTTGCCAATGCACAAGGCTAGTTTACTACAAGTTTACCTGTTTTTCAATAGACATATGATAGACATTTTATTGTCTGCCTTAAAAATGTCTATGGTAAAT
>WQVX01000094.1 GCA_009785615.1 Defluviitaleaceae bacterium
CGAGGGGAATTGTACAGGCAAACCAACATATTAGGAATTGAGCTGATTATTACCGCAGCACTTTTTGTTATCTCTTGTATAGTTGCTTTATTTGTGCTGAGATATGAAAAGCGGATAAACATATTATAAAAATTTTTTACGCAAATATGAAAGTTATGGAGGGTATTTTTGCTATGCTATCAATAAATAATGTAACACATAAATATGGGAATTTTACTGCCTTAGAAAACATATCTCTTGAATTTAATAATGGCTTATATGGCTTACTGTCTCCCAATGGAGCAGGAAAAACTACATTAATTAAACTGCTTGTCACTCTGCTTTTTCCTACCCAAGGCGAAATTTTATATAACGGGACAGATATAGTAAAATTAGATAGCGAATATAGAAATCTTCTTGGGTATTTACCTCAAGATTTTGGTTTCTACCCTAACTACACCCCTGTTCAATTTTTGGCTTATGTATCCGCCTTAAAGGGAATGGGAAAAAAAGAAGCCACAGATAAGGCATTAAAATTATTGGACTTAGTTTCCTTATTGGATGTCAAAAATAAAAAATTGCGGAAATTTTCCGGCGGCATGATCCAACGTTTGGGCATTGCTCAAGCAATGTTAAACGATCCCAAAATACTTATACTGGACGAACCTACCGCCGGTCTTGATCCAAAAGAACAAGTGCGTTTTCGTAATTTGATAGCCACTTTAGCTAAAGACAGAATTGTTATACTTTCAACTCACAATGTTTTTGATATAGAAACCATAGCACATCAAATAATCATGTTTAAAGATCATAAGCTATTATACCGTGATACATCAGCAAATCTTACAACTACATTAAATGGTAAAATATTTGAAACCTTCAACGAAGCAGAAGCAAACGATCACATATGTCTTACTGAAAGGTATGATAGCGAGCGGTCTTTATGGCGGTTTGTTTGCTGCGATAATTATAACGGAGAGGCAAAGCCTGTAGTACCAACACTGGAGGATTTGTTTCTATTTACCTATCATGATAAGGTGGAAATGTAATGGCTATAGTTGGTTACGAATTCAAAAAAAACATATCATTTCCGGCAATTTGGTTTTTTATAGGACTATGCTTGTTTTTTAATTTTCTATTAGTAAATTCCGGTATAAATGAATATGCCAACTATGTTGCTTCTGTAGCTTGCGAACTAGGGATTAATTTAGATAATGAATTTAATGAGCGCGTCAGAAACTTGGGCGAGGGGCTTTATCCCGTTCAGTTGAGGCTTGATACAACCCATGTAGAAAATGTATTCCAAGGATATACTACCGGATACATTGCCGAAATATATATTCGTGATCTTAGCCTTAGTGGTATGGCTGCTGATTTAATGTATCGAAAATATGAACGATTACAATACGCTGTAGACCAACTATACCTATCAGGAGCCGGAAATACTCTTTATTTTGCAGGTGCAACACATACAATGCATTCATATCTTTTTGGGAATATAATGGGATTCCTGCTAATACAGGGAACTATCCTTGCATCATTAATTATGCTTCTATCTTTGTGTCATGAAAATGTTGTAAAAACAGAAATGGTAATCTATGCGACAAAAGTGGGAAGAAAAGTAAATATTGCAAAGCCGGTAGCATCTCTTGTGTCCGGTATCATTGCATATATGATTCTTGCTGGTTTTACGTTAGCAGTATTTTTTTATAACAATCCATTTATATGTATTAGAAATAGTTCTGTATCCAGCGGTTTCAATTATATTATTGATGGGCTTGCCGGGATAAGACCTTTTGTGACATGGCACGGATTTTCTGTTGCTTCATATTTATTAGCTTATATTTTTGTATCATTAGGTTTAGTGCTGTGCTTTGGCCTAATGGCGTACATAATTGGTTTACTTGTGCGTAACGGGTACATAGGCTTTATGATTTTGGCATTAGTTAATGCCGCACTATATGACTTGCCTTGGCGTATTTTTGGTTTTACAGTACCTTACTTTGCCTCAAACTTTCTGCCCGGTAATTTAGTTTTTAGAATGGTAATGTGGAACTTCTGGTTTACAGACGGTGGGCCGTTTACTCTTTGGGCACATTTTGAAACAGTGGGAGTGTTGATTTCTCTCGTATTGTTAGCAATATTTTCAGTGATAGCATGGAAACGATTTACCAAATTGGCAATTTAAGCAGGGATATTAAACCAATTGAAAATACCCCTGTAAATCGCGAAAGTTTCACGATTTACAGGGGTATTTTTAACACTCTAACTTGTTTTTTTAGATGGGCGATAAAACACCATTTTTTTCCCAATCACTTGCACACATTCGGATCGTGTGCGTTCGCTTAATGCATTGGCTATATCTCTAACCGGCTCGTCACAATTATTTAGTACTGCCACTTTAACTAATTCGCGTGCCTCTAAAGCTTCATCCAATGACATAGTTACTTCCGGTGATAAGCCATTTTTACCTACCTGAACAATTGCATCCAAGGAATGTGCCTGCTTGCGTAAATTGGCTCGCTGTTTGCTTGTCAATTAATGTTCACCTCTCTTATGGATAATAATCAAATTCAAATTCGTACATCTGTACTGTATCGCCTTCTTCTATCCCCAGCGATTCCAATTGTTCAATAATTCCTTTTTCACGCATAAACTTCTGAAAGTAGGCAAATCCTTTTTCATCATTCATATTGGTATATCCTAATAAGCGTTCTATGCCGGGGCCTTCTACCAGATATATACCCTCTTCATCTTTTTCAACAGTAACGGATTCTTCTATTTCATTGGGCAAGTCGAGATCCTCTTCTTCAGGTTCAAATATGACATCTTCGGGATATTTAGCGAGAGTATCAGAAACAGCCTTTAGCAATTCTTTTAAACCTGTATTTGTTGCTGCCGAAATTGCAAATACCGGCCAGTCTTTTTCTTTTCCCAATTTGCAGAGAGGATCCATATATTTTGCTTGTTCTTCCGGGTTTACTAAATCCATTTTGTTTGCAGCTATTATTTGAGGACGTTTTAGCAATTCCGGGTTATAAGCTGCAAGTTCAGCATTAATAGCTTCTACAGCCTCTTCCGGCGACTTTTCGCTTTCTAGTCCCGCAGCATCTACAACATGAATTAGCACCTTAGTACGTTCAATATGCCTTAAAAAATCGTGCCCTAGTCCTATCCCGGTGCTTGCCCCTTCAATAAGCCCCGGGATATCTGCCAATACAAAATCTCTTCCCCATTCCCCACGGACTACGCCAAGGTTAGGAGAAAGTGTTGTAAACTGATAACCTGCTATTTTAGGTTTAGCATTTGTAACCATAGATAACAAAGTAGATTTGCCTGCATTAGGAAATCCAATTATGCCGGCATCGGCAATTAACTTTAGCTCTAAAATAATTTCAAAGCTCTTGCCGGGTTTGCCATCTTCTGAAAATTTTGGTGCCTGCCTGGTAGGGGTAGCAAAGTGCTGGTTGCCACGGCCACCACGGCCACCTTTAGCGATTGTACGCCGATCATCTGCCTTAGACATATCAGCTATTATGCGGCCTGTTTTAGCATCACGGATAAGAGTTCCTACAGGTACAGCAATTTCTAAATCTTTGCCGCCTCTTCCGCTTTTATTGTTATTGCCGCCATTTTCTCCGGGTTCTGCTTTAAATACACGCTTATGACGAAAGTCCACTAATGTATTCAGCCCTGTATGAGTATAAAAAATAACACTTCCGCCATTACCACCGTCGCCGCCATTTGGCCCACCATTTGGTACATATCTGGCACGATAAAATCCAATGTGCCCATGCCCACCATGCCCGGATTCGATTGTAATTTTTGTATGGTCTATAAACATATAAAATCCCTTTAATTTAAAACCGACCCAATGCAGATCCATCAGGTCGGTTTTTTAATGGTTGATTATTAACTATCCATATAACGATGCCTAGGCAGGATATACAGATACTTTCTTTTTATCGCGACCTTTACGCTCATAGCGTACAGTACCATCTACTAAAGCAAACAAACAATCGTTAGAGCCTCTGCCTACATTATTACCGGGTAAAATTCTGGTTCCGCGTTGGGTATATAGAATATTACCGGCTTTTACAAATTGACCATCTGCTCTTTTTGCGCCAAGACTTTTTGAGTTGGAGTCGCGGCCGTTTTTGGTAGAGCCTACGCCCTTCTTGTGGGCGAAAAATTGTAGATTCATTTCAATCATGTTTATCATCCTCTATTTCAATCTCGCTACTATATTTTATTTTTGTAGAATTTAATCCTAAAACCATTGCCTCTAAAAGTAAATTTATTTCATTATTATTTTTGCCGCGCTCTATACGAGGCAAGTCTAATTGAAGAAAACCGCCCTCTGGATCGTGCTCGCATACAAAAGGCTCATTTGTTAAAGCTTCTATACTATTTGCCGTGTTAATTGTAAGAATTGATATTGCGGCACATGCGTAAGAGTCGGCGTGATTAGAGACTGTAAAACCACAAACACGCTTCTTTTTGTTACGGCGTATCGCAATAGAGATCATGCACCTGTTATAGATTCAATTTTAAGCTTTGTAAATGGTTGACGATGTCCTTTTTTGCAATGATAGTTCTTTTTAGATTTATATTTATAAACCACTACTTTTTTACCTTTGCCATCTCCTATAACAGAAGCTCCAACAGAAGCCCCATCAAGATAGGGTGTGCCAAAAGTTGACTCATCACCATTTAATACAGACAGTACTTTGTCAAAAATATAGTTGGCACCGGCATCAACATTTAATTTTTCTACAGTGATAATGTCACCTTCTTTGACTTTATACTGTTTGCCACCTGTTTCAATAATTGCGTACATTATACAGTACACCTCCTAAATTTATATGTGGAAGTTCTCGCCGGATTTGGTAGCCACTTAACCATTTTAAACCTATCCGAGCGGATGATCAGCAGTTTATTAACCATTGTATAAACTACTATAAGTTAGAATAAACACTGAGAATATTACCATAGAAAAATTCTCTTGTAAAGTGTACAAAAAATATCCGGAATTTTATTCTTTAAACAATTTTCAAAAACCTGTTACCTTTTGCTATTTAGGATTGTTATAATTAGTAAGACAATCTCAAAAGCTGTGTTGCATAGTCGGCAATGCCGCTTTTCAAGTAGAAAGAAGGAAAATATGATGAGAAAAAAATTAATAATTGCTTTGGTAGCAGCAACGGTTATGGCTCTTGGTACAGTGGGGGTATTAGCATTGGATTACTTCGTATCAGAAGATGCAAGTAACGTAACTTCGCGATTTTTCGTTTTAGAATCGGATGAATCAGGCAATGAGTTTTCAATGGTAAGTGAAGATGGCGAGCTTGTAATTAACATTACTGACAACACTTTAATTTATTTTGAAGATTTTGTTCCCCTAAGTGATGATTGTGATGGAATGACTCAAATGGTACGCGAAGTATTGTTTGGTCGCACCCTTGCAGAAGTTCTTGAAGGCAGAAACCTTCAGGTAATTTTTGAAGAAAGCGAACACATAGAACCTACAAGTATCATGATTTTATTTGAAACAATTACAACATTACCGGAAGTAATTTATTACGAAAACTTTACTCCATTACAAGAAACACCCCATGCCGGTTTTAGCGGTGTAATAATAGAAGTAGCCCCTTTCTATGAAGTTACTGAAGAAGGCGAAGAAATAGCTGTAGAGGGCAAATATTATGTACTGGTAACAAATAGCTCTTTCACTATGCTTGAAAACGGCTCGTTTGAAGAAACTTACATTGGTTCAGTCAAATTCATAGCCGACCAAGATACTCTACTTTATCCAAAATCCGAAATAGCCGAACTTGAAAAAGGATTGCCAATTACAGGCTTTTTTGACCCAAATCTGCCAATACCCTACACCTATCCTCCTCAACACTTTGCAAGAGTAATGATTACAGGGCATTTGTTCCTTAACCCTGCTAACCAAATTGCTTTTTATGCTGTAGACCGCTTTGATGCAGACTTAAAAGCATTTAACCATCCTATACAGGTTATCGTTAATGATGAAGGAGAGCTTTCTCCTGAAATTGAAATCATATTTGAGGATGGCACCCCCTTTGAAGGTGATATAACAGAATTAGAAAACAGTGCAATGCTTGTGCTTTCCGGTCCGGTGCCAAGTCAAATTCCCGGTGCTGACCCTCAAATAGTAAAAATAACTCCTAACAAGATAATTATTTTGTCTGAAAGAGAAATATTGTTTATACAGCCTGATGATTCTTGGCAAGGTGGACTTTTGCTAACCCAAGAGGAATTAGATGAAATGTGGGATAATATGTTTAACCCGGAAACCGTGGAAATTATAGTAAACGAAACGTTTATTACCTCTCCAAAACCGTTTATTGACCGCGAAGTTGGTGTAGTAATGGTTCCGGTAGCGTATATTGCAGAAGCCCTTGGTTATATTGTACAAGGTGAAGGTTTTGAAATGATTATAGGCAGATACGGCGCAGCACCTCATGCTATAGCTTTTGTTGAAGGAAAAGATGCTTATATGATAGGAAGATTTGAAACAATAAATCTTGGCGCACCACCTGCCTTTGTTGATGGCACATTATTTGTTCCCTTGTCCTTCTTTGGTCAAGTAATTGAAGCTAACGCTTGGATAATGGGCGGTGAAGTTGTTATCAGCAATATACATGGAGATGATATGCACTAAAAATATCGTATAAAAAAGCAACAAAGAAAAAGCCTGTAGCTATTATGCCTACAGGCTTTTCTATTTTAAATTTTCAATCTTGCATTATTTACCTGGCTGCATAAAAAGTTTGAAGCTGAGAGTTTAACTCGTCAAGTACTCTATCCAAGCCATTAGCCCTTAAAGCACTAAGGTATGTTGGTACAGTTGTTGCCGGGTCTACTGCTCCAACTGTAAGAGTTGTGTTAAATTCTGCAACAACACTCATTAATGCTGCCAATTCTGTACTTACCGGTTCATTATTGAAAGAAAATCCTAGCATGGATGTTCCTATCCCAGCTTGATTATAAGCTCTAAATCTATCAAAGAAGTCCGGGCCTTCTACATCTTGAGGAGGCAAAATAAATATATTACCTTGCCCAAAACGCCATGGTGAAAACGATGCTCTGGCATCATGATCCAAAGCAACAGTTCCGTCAGCATTACGTTGGAAATGAATTCCCTCTACGCCATAAACAAGGATTGTAGCAAGTTCAGTATCTGTATACCAAGCATTCATAAACTGCATAGCTTCTGCTTGGTTTCGTGAATATACAGAAATACCAAACCCGGAGCCGGCAGCAGAAACAGAAGATACTATAGCACGGCTAAGTGGTGGAAAACGAACATCAAGATCTCTTTGAGCGGAAGCTGTAACAGTGTGGCCATAGGCATAAACTATTTGTGAGAATAGATATTCTCCGGCATTACGAGCTTCAACTAAAGCAGTACTGGACTCGCCGGGGATAGCAAGCCTTGGATCAATAAAGCCTTGATTCCAAAAATGATGTAATCTATCTAATGCTTGCAAATATAAATCATTTTCAAGGTTTAGCCCAACAACAGGGTTAGCCGGTAAAGCCGGGTTTTGTGGATCAAAACCAAAATGGAAAACATTTGCACCTGTAAGGTCAAGGTCAGCGTTTGAGATAGCTCTCATAAATAACTCAGGCTCGATATAAAGCGGGAAGAAAGTCGGTCCCCACATGTCTTTAGCAGCAGCTAAAGCTTCTTCAAACAATGGATCAAAGAATACATCGTAGTTTACACCATTCATGTCAAACAGATCATCAAAATCAATGCCTAATTCTGCAAGTCTGGTATTGTTTACATCCCAAGCATACATTTGAGCATAATCTTTATAACCCGGGATTCCATAGATTCCAAAGCCTGAAGGGCCGTCAGTGGTAAATGCATCCCATAAAACATTAGGTACTGCTGCATAAATATCTTGCCCATATCGCGCAAGAAGGTCATCTAAGCGAATAAAATTACCTAGGCGGGCATTATTCCAAAAATTAAGCCCCCAAGATCCGGTCCAAAAAATATCAACACTGGTATCGCCTGTATCAAGCGCCATTTGAGCAGGATCTCCCATGCCCCAGCCACCGGACCAAATGAGATTAACTTCAATGTTTAAGCCCAGTTCTCTTAAACGAGCGTTTGCAGCTTCAACTACAGCAGAGTCGTCTAAAACAGAACCACCCATAAACCATATGTTTACAGTTGTTGCAGGGCCGCCGGTAGCCGCCGGGGGCTGGGCTGTAGTTTCGTTATTGGTTGCCGGTGGTGGTGCTACTTCATTAGCAGTATCCGGAGATCCGCAAGCACCCAGCAAAATAGTAAAACCAATAGCGCATACTGCTAATTTTTTTGATAATTTAGATAGCATAAATTCTCCTCCTAATTTTGCTACATAATAATTGTAGCAATTTGATATATATATTCCTTATATTATACCCTATTCCTTAATTGCTCCAACGGTGAGTCCGGCAACAATATATTTTTGGAAAAAAGGATATGCACAAGCAATAGGTACTACAATTAATACACACAATGCCATACGCAAGCCATCACTTGGCAAATCTGCAAGATTAATATTAGTTGCCCCTATAAGAGCCATATTACGGCGGATAAAGTCAATATCATTTTGCATTTGCATGAGTAAATATTGCAATGGATACATACTGCGGTTACGGATAAACAAAAGGGCGTTAAACCAGTCGTTCCAATAATTGATAGCAGTAAGAAGTGCAACAGTGGCTATTCCCGGTTTGCTTAAAGGTACTACAATAGTAAGTAAAGTATGAAATTCGCCGCTACCATCTAACCTGGCAGATTCAATTAAAGATTCCGGCACAGAAGCTTTGATAAAAGTCCGCATAACAATAACATTAAAAGGGACTAACAAGGCCGGTACTATCAAAGCAGCAAGAGAATCGCTTAAACCCAGCAAATTCCTAATTACCATTACTGTAGGGGCAAGCCCACCACCAAATACCATTGTAAAGATAATGAAAAAAGCAAAAAAATGTCTTAGCGGGTAATCTCTCCTGGCCAATCCATAAGCATACAACACAGTCATTATAACAGATAAAAACGTGCCGACGCCCGTTACTATAAAACTGTTTAAATAACTTTGCCATAAAACACTACCCATATTAAATGCCGCCTCATAAGCTGTTAACGACCAACTTATAGGGAAAAAGCTATAACCTACCGCCTGCAAGCTTTCTGTGCTTGAAAAAGAAATAATGATAATAAAGATAAATGGAATAATACAAGCCAGCGCAAACAGTCCGACTATGGCATGAATACATATTTCAGCAGGTAAACTTACTTTGTTAATACGTGCTTCTTTCTGCGTTATAGCAGCCATAATTTTTCTCCCTTTCTTAAAAGATCGCGCTGTCAGAGTCTACTTTACGTACAATAGCGTTAGCTGTCATAATACATATGAAACCAATAATCTGTTGGAATAAACCAACAGCCGTTGCCATCCCCATACTTAGAGTTTGAAAGGCGCGCAATACATAGGTATCAACAACATCAGTTACAGGGAAGAGTGGGCCGGAATTTAACGGAACGTTATAGAACAATCCAATATCTGCATTAAAAATACGCCCAACCGCTAAAATAAACATTATGATAATCATAGGTCTAATGTTTGGAATAGTAATACTCCAAATTTGGTTCCATTTAGATGCACCGTCTATGGCGGCAGCTTCATATTGACCATGGTCTACACCTGTAATAGCAGCAAGGTAAATGATACAGGTAAAACCAAGACTCTTCCATAAATGGGCAGATGTCAAAATTACAGGCCATCCCCAAGGATCCATGTACCAATTGGATACATTGGCAAATGTGCCATGAGTGGGGGAAAGGAATGCAAAAACAAAGTAACTGACTACTACCCAACTAATGAAAAATGGAAAAAACATTAATGTCTGATACAATTTTGCTATAAACTTTTTAGTAATTTCGCTTAGGGCTATAGCTAAAGCAATAGCAAAAACTGTAGTTAGGACAATAAAAACCGCATTATATGCCAGTGTATTACGTATAAAACGCCATGCTATATCTGTAGCAAATATAAAACGGAAATTTTCCAACCCTACAAATCTACTGTTAAGTATGTTATTAATCATAGTAGGGTTAGGCGGATGAGGACGATAATTTTGAAAGGCGATAACAACACCTGCCATAGGTAGATAACGTAGTAATAAAAGCCATATGGCACCCGGTAGCATCATCAGGGTAATCGTCAAAGTTTTTTTGTGTCGTGCTGCAAATAATCTCATAAATAACCCTCCTGCTTTTACAGAAAGCACCCTAAAGGGATAGGCTTTTAAGCAAAGTACTATCTTCTGTATCGCATGAATATTCCCAAAACATAATCCCTGCAAGATTGGTAGATTTCACATAATCCATTTTAGCTTTAAGAGAGCGAGGATTATCAAAGGTAAGAAACGTTCTTTCTTTTTTATTGTAGGCATAGGGTGTTTCAGCTTTTTCGTCATACTGTATGCTACCGGCAGCCTCTGCCCATTCCATGGTTTCAGTATATCCACCGGAAAATCCGGGAATACCGGCAGGAGCATTTAAGCCGTCTACATCTCTGTAAATTCTTCCGTAAAAAGCTGCACCAATAACCTGTTTGTTTCGTGGTACTCCGGCTTTTTCATACATGCCAATAATCGCATCGGCATTCTGATTACCGGTTACATCAGAAGGATACAAGCCGGGGTGATAGCTAACAGAGTCCCAAGGACACAAGTCATAAGTCATTATGTTAATGAAATCCATCAACTCCACTAGCTTTGGAATCTCCAAATTATCTACACAGTTTTGTGACCCTCCTGCTGCCATAGTAACAATTTTATTTTTGCCAAGCTTATCCCGCAGCAGTTGTATGAAAGCTGTATAGTTTGGTTTGTCATCCGGTGAAGCCTCAATACCCGCTACATCATCACAAGGATATTCCCAGTCCATATCAATGCCATCAAAACCAAAGTCATTTACAATGTCCACTAAGGATTGAGCAAATACTTCCCGGCTTTTTTCATTTGCTACAGCAGGCGAAAAACCACCGGCTCCCCAGCCGCCAACTGATAATATGGTTTTGATATGAGCTTTGTTTTTAACAAATTCCCGTATCAATTCAGGGTTTGGCCAATGTTCCACACTTCCTTTGCCATCCTTTACTAAAGCAAAAGAAAAGTTTACATGGGTTAGTTTTTCGGCATCACCGAGACGCATTCCTTTAAAACGTTCCACAGCAATATAAGCTGCAATAATCACAAGAAAAATCCCTCCTCATTCAGAAGCTGTATTCAGCTTCTGATAACACCTTTACACTTAGGTAATGTCAGGAACTAAAGTGCCATTACCATAATTGTGATTATATGTTTGTATTTTCCTAATTGCCTTAAAATGATTCTAACATATTATAAGATTTTAACCAAGCTCTTATTACTTCATTGTGCAATCGTGCTAATTGTTGTTTCATAATAACCTATATTGGAAATTTATGCAATAATTAAATGGCTAAGCAATCCAAAAAAGTGAATTTCTACATTTACATATCATTATAAATTAATATAAAAAATTATCTTCTTGCGCAAAAAGGATTACCCTAGCTAACCGGTTTATTCTTGTTATATTTCATGTAAATACGTTCATTAAAGCCTCTGGATTTTGATTTTTTCTCCGGTACAGTCTTAAAAGTTACAAATCCCATCTTCTCATAAATTTTTCGTGCTGAAGTATTTGTGTCTGTAACCTCCAACTCATATTCTGTATAAGTTTCACTATCAATAATAAATTGCATTAACTTGGTTGCTACCCCTTTCCCTCTGGTCTCCGGTAAGGTAGCAACACATTCTATATAAGCTTTATTATCAGGATAATCAAGGTGATAGTGAAATTCTTTAATCATAATGCTATAAATAATACTGCCTTTAATTAAGCCAAAATGCTTTCTAAATTTTTGTTTGTCTAAATTTAAAGCTCTACCTTTGTTATTAGAACAGGCATTTATCCCAATTATCTTATCATTAGAATAAGCAAGATAAAAAACATCAGGATTAAAAGAACCCTCTAATGCTTCAACAAGAACTTCTTTATTTTTATTTAACTGAGACAAGTCATTATAATATCCCTCAACAAAAACAGCAGCAACTTCTTTTTGAACATTTTTAGGACAGTCTGACATTTTCACAAAAGTTAAATTTTCCATATTTTTCTCCTTAACAATATCTCTTACGCAAGAGTTCCATTATATAC
>WQVX01000095.1 GCA_009785615.1 Defluviitaleaceae bacterium
AGAAGGATTTGCGAACTTAACGAGAAGGATTTGCGAACTTAACGAGAAGGATTTGCGAACTTAACGAGAAGGATTTGCGAACTTAACGAGAAGGATTTGCGAACTTAACGAAATGTGTTGACAGTACACGTTATGTAAAGTTATAATGGCTTGCATAGAGGTGATGGTTGTAATGGCAACGCTCCGAAAGAATTATCTCATACAAAAACGAAACGTCTTGAACGAAATACGCTCCAATAATATGACACTACAGGAGTTGCGTTTTTTTAGCATATATCTAAGCAAAATCCATAAAAACAAGCCCGAAGAAACACGGGTGGTGCGTTTTCCTATGGCTGATTTTCAGAGCATTATGGATTTGGGGCGCATAGATATTGGTTATATGAAAAGCGTTACGAACAGTCTACTATGCAAAGTTGTAAATGTTCCTGATGAGCGTGGTGGATATACAGGCTTTCAACTATTTAAGGAATGCACCGTGAGCAGTGATGATAATGGCGAGTGGTATGTTGAGATAGATGCCCATGACAAAGCACTTCCTTTGATGTTCGAGTTCAAAAACAAATACTTCTCTTATCAGCTATGGAATGCTTTGCGCTTGCGTAGTTCAAACCAACTTCGTATGTATGAAATTTTAAAGCAATATGAAACAGTCGGGGAACGGATTTTAAGCCTAGATGATTTAAGAAGCCTTGTCGGGATAGGAAAAGACGAGTATCCCCGCTTTGGTGACTTCAAGACATACGTTTTGAATGTTTGCCAAAAAGCGTTAGCAGAACACACCGATGTAAAATTTACTTATGAACCGTATGGCAAAAAGGGCAAAGGCGGCAAGGTGCTTTCCCTTAAATTCACTATCGAAAAAAATAAAGACTATATCGACCAACTAACCCTCGATATGTTTATCGAATATAACAGCCAAAGCAGCGATGACGTTTCCGATGCGGATGAAGAAGAAAAAACTCCATACCAAGAACGCATAGAATTTTTTATGGAAGCCTGCGGTGGTGAATTTACATTTGACGAAGTGGTAGTCTTGCAAGACAAAATGCGTGATTCTATTTCCAAAGCCCATTATCTCGACCAAATATATTGCTATCACTACATCAACAACAGATACAAGTATATGGAGTTGCAAAATAAACAGCGAAAAATATCAAAACGTTTTGGCTACATGAAAAGCCTAATGGATAAGGAGATATAATTCATGAAGACCATTAGGCAGATAGCGAATGAGATAGGTGTAAGCAAACAAGCGGTATATAAAAGGATTAGGGGCTCACTTCATACGGTTGTCGCTCCGTATGCGCATACGGTTGACGGTGTTGTATGCGTATCGGAGCAGGGCGAAGAGTTAATTAAGCAAGCGTTTGGCAAAAATATCGCATACGATGGAGCACATACGGAGTGCATACAAAACACAGAAACGGATACAGTACAAAGTCTTATAAAAATGCTCAAAGAGGAACTTGAAATGAAAAATGAGCAGATACGAGGGCTTAGTGAGCGGCTTGCAGAAAGCAACATTGCTCTTGTCACTGCTCAACAATCTCTGCAGGCTGCACAAATGCTTCACGGTGGCACGATGCAGAAGCACTTAACTGATGGTAGCGATAAACAGGACAAGCCTAAGGGCTTTTTGGCCAGACTGTTTAGCAGTGGAGAATGAAATATTTTTACATTGTTTGCTAGGCAATGACCCTACACATGATACACACGCCACATCTGCCACACACATATAGCTTTAATATACGTATCGACCAAACCATGAAAAAACATGTTGTTAGAACCATCTGAGTTTGTCCCAAGTTCACGGTACGGACTCACGTTCGCACCGTGCGTAGTAAATGAAACTCAAAAAAGGTACGGCCCTGGGGCCGTACGGGAGATTTTCCATAAAATCAAAACGTAACTCGTATTTATATCTATGAAGAAACATTACATAAGCTGTAGAAATAGCACTTTTTTTCATAAAGCTCATCAAAAGTACCTTGCTCGAACAGTTCTCCGTCTTTCATGACTAGGATACCATCGCATTTTTCCAACGTATCTTTTGAGTATTTATGTGTAACAAATATGCAGGTTAAACTGTCCATTTCCAAAACTGACTTTTCAATTTCAGATGCCACTATATTGTCCAAACTTGCGGTTGCCTCGTCTAGCACCAAAACTTCACTGCCCTTTAGCAAGGCACGGGCTATTGATACCCGTTGACGTTCACCACCGGAAAGCGTGTTTCCACCTTCACCTAAAACGGTATCCGAGCCATTAGGCAAAGCCTCAACCACGTTAAGCAGGCTAGCTCTTTGCAGTGCTGTCCTATACTCTTCATCGGAGTAGTTACTATATAGCGTGATGTTGTTTCTAAGTGTGTCATCCAACAAAAATACATTTTGGTGTAGCATGGAGACCGTTTTGTATAACCCTTCTCGATTTATATCTCGTACATTACTACGGTTGATAAGCACATCACCGTTGTAATCGTCGTAATAGCCCATAATAAGTTTTGCGATTGTAGATTTTCCAGAACCAGAAGCCCCAACAATCGCATATTTCCCGCCTTTTTTGAAGGTATAGTTAATATTTTTTAGGGCAGTTTTTTTGTCATTATCTTCGTTTTCATATGCAAAGCTTACACTGCTAAATTGTATCGGCCCTTCAAAAGCCCCGATTTTGGCATCTCGTTGCCTGGTGTCTTCTTGCTCCATTATGTCAAATACACGTTTGCTTATTTCTTTTGTAGACTGCATAGAACCCAAGTGGGAAGCCACACCTGACATAGGAGCTAAAATAGAACTGCTTAGGGAAATAATTGCAACAACTCCGCCAATGGTCATGTCGCCGCGCAGTACAAAATGCCCAGCAACAAAATAGTTAAGAAACATTACGGAAAACATAATAACCATCGTTATTGTACCCACATCTGTTACTGCTGCGCCGCTACGGTACATGGCTTTCATAACATTTGTAGTCAGTCGGAAAAATCTTGACTTTATGCGATTTTCTGCGCCAAATGTTTGAATAACCTCAAAACCCGTAAAGTAATCCTTCACTTTTTGGTTGAAATATATGGATTTTGTACTTAAATCCAGTTGAGTGCTTGATAGCCGTTTGGCAAGCACAAAAGGAGCAATAAGGGGTAATCCCGCTGTTGCCACAGCAATAACGGCATTAAGTGGGCTAATTATTATCATTGCAACGATAGCCAAAACTACGGCACAAAAATCTTTTGAAAACTGGGGAACAGCACTGAAATAACGCATACTTATATTCTTTACGTCGTTGTTTAGAATAGATATATACTTCGCGCTGCTTTCCTTACTAAATTCGGATATTTTTATTTTTTGCACTTTGTCAAAAAAGTCATTTGCAATTGTTCGATAAGATTTGGCACTGTACATAAAAAACAATCGCGCACAAATTGTCAGAAAAAAGGCAACAAAAATAATAACAACAACGACAACACTTATATATGAGAAAAATTCGGCGCTGTCTCCAACTACTAAAGCATCAACAATATCTCTGGTAAGAAATTCTACATAAACCATAAGCCCCTGTGTTAATGCACCAAACAAAATAGATATTGCTAAAACCCACGGGTGCGCCAGAATGTATTTTTTCATATACTCAACTCCATAATTTTTTAATTATTTTTTGGACGAAACCGGAGTTTTGTTCGCCTTCGTCCATCACTTCCCTCAATTCTTCTTTTGTTAGGCCTATTTCATCTAGGGTAGTTTCTATATCTTCACTGCCACCAGACGCATTTGTAGTTGTTGCGTCTCCGTGTTTATCCCCACTATTTGATTGAAAACCCTTGATGTTTTGATCAGGTCGCACAAACTCAATAACAAGTCTTCCCCTCTTCTTTGGCTTGTTGGAATCTGTCTCTTTCTTTTTGAGCATTTACATTCTCCTTTCTAAAACAACTAAACAACCCCACCATACTAACGACTAATAGATTAATACGGCAGGGTTGTTTGCTACTCAGTCAATTTACATTGATTGCTCTCCAAATTAGTCTGGCCACACATAGCCGACTTTTATGTTGCCGAAAATAGCGCAAGACTCTCCTGCTGGTTTTACAGGTTGATACAGTGTCATGACAATTCCTCCTTTCTTCAGTTATATCTTAATGCTATAAACACAGCATATAAGTAACAAAATTAATCTTTATCTATCATGCCGATTTTTAGGCTGCCGATAATGATGCAAGCCTCTCTTGCCGGTTTTACAGGTTGATACAGTGTCATAATAGCACCTCCTTTCGTTCGTATTTAACCGCCTAAGCGGGAATTTGACTGCATTGCTGACTAATCATACCGGCAATGGACTCTACAACTCTTGCATAATGCATAGTACATGTTATATCATGCCCTTTTGCATCTCCTGCAACAGCATACCCTCTAAACCTACATCCGCCACCGCAAAGATATTTAACATTACAACCTTCGCAACCTCTTAAATCATCTACTGTCATATGCCCAAAGGTGTTTTTATCACTTTTTAATAAGCTAGAAATTTCATGGTCTAGCGCATTGCCCATTAGGAAATCATCATTTCCATTAAACATATGGCATGGATACACCCCGCCATTTGAGGATATGCTTACCGTAGTTCTTCCTGCGCCGCATAGCCATTTACATTGAATTGAACTATCAAAAGTTTCTACATTGCTATTTTTCTGTCCGCTACTACTCAGCATTATTTCTTCCAGATCGCTTTCTCTAAACACAAGGTCTGATTTTGTTGCGCCATATTCTAGGACAGAGAAGAGGCTAAAGTTAAATGGAACGTCAAGTTCTGCTGCCAACGCCACCATCTCACTCATTGTATGATAGTTGCGTTTGTGTAGTGTAAACACGATTGCTGTGTTAATTCCAGCCTTCTTCAAGGCTTTTATCTTTTCAATAACTACGTTAAACACATTAGCAGGTCGTATTATTGCAGAAGCTTTATCATGTGAGTCTAAAGAAAAAGCCAGTCTATCAAGATATTTCCCTGCCTCTAAGTAGGTCTTTAGCGGCGCAATACCATTTGATATACATGCAACGATCTCCATACCCGTTTGTTTTGCATGCTTTATTATTTCAATGATATCATCTCGCATAAACGGTTCACCACCCGATATGGTGAGCCTTGACACACCCGCCGCGGCAAGATTGTTCAAAACATGAGTCATTTCTTTCAGTGTCATGTCCGATTTTGCATTTCTGTTACGCTCTTCCGAGTAACAACCTGCACAATTTAGATTACAGCGTGATGTCACGTGCAAATAAGTACCGCATAGTTTTTTAGATATTTGCTGTCCTTCAAAACAGCCACTTTCTGCCAGAGCTTGTAATAGCATCGTTTGGTTTTGAGTTAGTCTTTCTGGCACAAGTTCTGCATTGTTGGCAAGTGCATTTATTAACGTTTCGCCTTCATTATCAAGTCCAATAAATGCCCCTGACTCTGGGTTGCCGAGTATGTTTATTCCACATACATTCATTGTTCTACAATTACTTGACAACTTAGGTGTACCACTTGTTGTTGTTTGAATTGTTGTTGACATATTGCTCTCTCCTTTTTTGGAAAAATTAATTTCAAGTGCATTGTGTTTCGTGAGAGCGGAGTGTCGTTTCGGATAACTTTTTGTTGTCTCACTTGTTTCTGAGTACAGTATAATCCCTTTCATAACTACACTGCTCAAATAGTCCTAAATGCCGCTAAATTAAGCATGAGTTCTGTTTTGTTAGCACTCAAGAACAAAATGGACACATTCAGGATGGCGGCGGCTTCTTTCAGCACTGTAAAACAAATCGCAATATGTCATGCGTAATGTGCTATAATATCCCAAATGTCATTTTAGAGCAGGTACTAAGGGGTGATTAGTGTGGATGTATTTTGGTTCTCTTTTCAAATGGTCGTAAATATATTCGAGGGTGCAGTGTTTTGCTATTTTATTGCCAAGCACTTTCCCAGTAAGTTTTCAAAAAGCACAAGCTACCTAATTAATGGCGTTGTTGTACTGGTCATGTCTGGTGTATATGCTGTCTACTTTTTCCTTCCACCGCCGTGGTGGTTAGAGACTGCGATTGTAATCCCATTTTGGGTATTGTTTGCCTTCTTGTTTCGAAAAGGGATTTGGTACGAAAAAGGGTTTTGGAGTGTTCTCATTTTAGGAGCAAACTATATATGTGCAGTGGCGGCCATTACTTTGGCTATGCATATATCAGGGGCATCTCAGTACACAATTGTATTCACGCAAGGAGTACCCCGTTTTCTACTTGTTGTATTTGCTAAAACGTCACAAATTGCGGTTATCTACTACTTTTCTAAATTTTATATTACATCATTAAAACTATCTAAGACGATATATCTAGTGCTGACATCCGTTTCTATCTTATCTATCGCTATTGCCCTCAGCATAATGGAAACAGCTATGGTAATGGGGGAAGATTTGACTCTATTGCGCTATTTATTGATAGCAATCATCGGCCTAGTTGCAATCGTGATGATGGCGTACTATTTGTATTACAAAATAGCCACCCAAAGTGAGTCTCTGTTCAATGCGCAAAGTGAGTTACAACACAATGCTATGATGGAACAGCATAACGATGAATTGATAAAAGTAGACGCAAACATGAAAAACTGGCGGCATGACTTCCATAACCATCTGCAAACGCTATTGGTACTGTCTCGCTCCAAGAACACAAATGACGTGGAAGATTATATAATGAAATTGGGGCACGAGTTAAGAGCTATTGATGACATATGTAATACAGGACAAAAAGCCCTTGATGCCATTATTACGGTGAAATACTCCATTGCCAAATCTTATGGCATTACACTTTCACTCAATATCAATCCTATTGCCCTGCTGCCTTTTAGTGACGTAGATGTTACAACCCTATTGGGGAATTTAATTGACAACGCCATAGAGGCCTGTAGACAAGTCATCCCCAAGGAAACATCTATAAATCTTTCCTTGGGGATGATGGGTGAAATGATATATGTACGCATCTCCAACACCACTAATGGCATAGATTGTATTGAAGACGGTAAATTTTTGACCACTAAACCAGACCATAACCTTCATGGTTTTGGGCTTTTAAGTATAGATAGAGTTGTAAACTCTGTTGGCGGTATCGTTCAGCGTGAACATAAGAATAATGTTTTTACAACTACTTTGCTACTTCCAACAAATTAGTCGACCTATTTATCAAGCATTTGGGTGTTTTAAGTTGGTAAATACCCATCATGCTCGCCGACTCTGCTCCAGCAACTGCCGACACTAATGTTACTTTTGCTAAAAAATGTGCTACTAAACTTAATACCTTTTTCATGTGATTACCTCTTCCGTTTTTTATTTGTCCTTATTGTACATGCTTGCAAACCACTCAAGACCATCATTGCGTAAGTACGTTATTTTTAAGCACAAATAATAAAACAAGCCTATTTAGGAACAAAGAAGGCTTGTTTAGGCTCCACAAATAATAAAAACGGTACTATTTTTTAAAGTCTCGACAGACCGGGTAGACCTATGCTCGATAGAGCACCTGCTGATATTTCGCCAAAAGTCACCATATGACCGTTTGCAATACACAAACACTCATTCATTGCCAACTGCTCCCATTTGTTTACATCACCACTGACAATAGCCCTGTTTAACTTTGTGTATAAAATTCCTATATATAATTCTATAATCGTAATGTGTATACCACCATGTTTCAGATATTCACGTAAAAACACTTCGGCACTATCATTTACTAGAGTTAGTATAAACCCTATATCCCATGTTGGGTTTCCATGCACGTTCTGCTCCGAATTTTCGGTGTGCCAGTTTTGTAATTTAACAAACGGATCGGATATCTCTGCCGTAATTTGCTCTATTATCTCATCCGTTTTTTCTAAGCAGTCAAAGATTTCATTATAAAAAGGCATATTAAACTTACGACTTTTGGTCTGTAAGTATTTGCCGTTCAACACAGATCCATTGCGAAAGTCAGATAATGTATGGCTATGTGCTTTAGCCAATAAAACACCAACTTGTTCTGCATCCATACTCTCAATTACTATATCCATAAGCTCCTTACACCTCCATTATATAATATTTTAGTCTAGCCATAGTCTATACAAACAAGATATACTTATCTCAACAAATACGTAGAATGGCAAAAAAAGAACCTGAATAACAATTGAGGAACAATAAATATTCAGGAACAAAAAGCATGGTTTTACGAACTGTAGGTAAAAATGCGTAAGCATTGCACTATAATGTTGTAAATTAGCGAAGCGAATGGAGGATGCATTATGCGAATTGCTGTTTGTGATGATGAAAAAGTTCAAGTTCACGGAAATGTAGAAATAATCCAAAAGTGGGCTACGCACCGAAAAGTGGGTGTACACATTGATACCTTCTCTTCGGCCGAAGAATTTTTATTCCGTTGGTCAGAGGGTCAACCATACGACTTGGCTATCTTCGATATACAGATGCGGAAAATGACGGGGATAGATTTAGCAAAAACTATTCGCAAAAAAGATAACGACCTGCAAATAGTCTTTATCACTGGTATCACTGCTCACGTTTTCGAGGGCTATAATGTGGATGCTCTCAATTACTTAATAAAGCCTTATGCCCCACAACTTTTCGTCAAAACTTTAGATAAAGCTCATGCTCTATTTAAGCAAAAAGAAACGGGAAGCTTGATGGTGTCGCAAGAAGGCCGTTTAATCCGTATTCCGTATGCAGAAATTTCGCATATGGAGATTAAAGGGCATTACTTTGATATCTATACTCTAACGATGGGCGACTTCCGAATGAAGAAAAAAATGGACGAAATGATAGCCATGCTAGATAGTAGCCTTTTCATCAGATGCCATCGTTCATTTATTGTTAATATCAGCCAGGTTGCAAGTTTAGGCCGGCTGGAGGCGAAGCTAAAAGGGGAGCAAACCGTTCCGCTCAGTTTGCCGAATGTGCAGTCTGTAACACAACTATTTTTGGATTACCATTACAGGCACAGCATATTGAATACTGATGGTGAAGGGAGTTAGCTATGGTTGCAAATATAATTGATAAAAGTGTATTGTTTCTTATACAACAAGGGGCTATAGAGAACACAGAAGAACAAAAGGAAATCTATCGCTATGGTATGGAGTTGCAGATTTATTACATCATTCACGCCGCAATTCTAATTTCATTAGGCTTACTATTTGGGCATGGCTTGGAAGTTGCTCTGTTGCTGCTTTTCTTTGGAGCAATTCAAGTGAATGCGGGTGGTTATCATGCAAAGACACACGCTCGGTGTTTGACGATAATGACCATTGGAGTAATTTTATTTTTGCTCCTGCTGCCGATATATCAAAACAATTTTATTTTGCAGTTGGTGTCTACCATTTTAGGTACTGCGACAGTTATAATCATGTCACCAGTGACGCATAAAAATCACCCACTCAGTCCTCAGAAATCAGAAGTGTTGGGCAAGAGAGCAAAATTTATAGCTGTTGTTTTGGCTTTACTGTGGTACGTTTTGATGTTTTTTGATGTTTCTGTAAGGTTGCAAAATATAATACCTGTTGTAATGGCTTTTACATTCGTGTCATTGGTGTGCGCTTGGACAAGTAAAAAAATTTGCAAATCATGATGGAGCGAAATTAAATTTTTTAGTCACTTAGGCACCGTTTTGGGTGGTGCTTTTTATTTGGCGGTGTGGATGCGGGGTTGGTAAATCGCCGCAGGTCATCGCCGCTTGCGGGTGGGGCAACGCCCCACGGTTTTAGCCCCCGGCAGGGCAAGTTACCAAATGCGGAACGCAAGCCAACGGCGGTTTTGGTATAACTTGCTACACCAATTTGACATTGGGTGTGCTGTCGGGCATAATTGGCATGGAGGTGATACCGACATGGCAAATGTCCAAAAGTACACTCGAGGGCAAATTGGTGGGCTTACTCGCCACTACGAAAGAGGGCAAAAAGAAGATGGCACTTATTATGCTTTTGGAAATCAAGAGATTGATACTAGTCTATCGCATTTGAATTACAATCTTGCGCCGGAACGTGATGGGGGACAGCTATCTTTTATTGGCAAGCGAACTTCGGAAGTTAAGTGCCACAACCGGGCTGATGTTAATGTTATGTGCAGTTGGGTAATTACTGCCCCAAAGAATTTAGCAGACAACGAACATAGATTATTTTTTCAAGAAGCCTATTCTTTTTTAAATCAGCGGTACGCCGATGGGAGCGACAAGAACGTCATAAGCGCATACGTGCATATGGACGAATCAACACCACATCTTCACTATGCCTTTATTCCTGTGGTGCATGATAAGAAAAAAGGTATTGATAAGGTATCAGCTAAGATAATCGTTGACCGTGTAGACTTGCAAAAATTTCACCAAGATTTAGAGCGGCACATGACCGGGGTCTTTGGTCGTGAAGTTGGCATACTCAATGAAGCCACCAAAGAGGGGAACAAGTCTATTGATGAATTAAAGCGTGGAACAGCCCAGGCTGAATTAAGTACTATTCATCAAAATATAACGGACTCTCGCAATATCTTAACTGACGTACTTCTCGATACGTCTATAGCAGAGATTGAGCGGAAAGATCATGAAGAATTATCGGCTGAAGTTAAAAATCTGCGGAGCGAAAAGGCACAGCTTGATAAAGAATTATCAAGTAGCCGAACAATGGTTAAAACGCTTAAAAAGCAAATCAAAGAATTGAATCCCCATGTTGACCGCCGCAGTTACGGTGCTATAAGAGATTTTGAGGAAACTGTGCGTGATGAAGTTAAAAGCCGGCTTATCGGCGGCGGTAAAACTATAACCGACAAAGGTTGGAATAGCCTCCACCATTGGGCAAAAGTAGGGCTGTCAAATGCATCTACCGCAGAAGCGTATGAAGCCAAAGCGAAAGTGCTTGATGATGAAAATAAAGACCTTTCAAAAAGGGTTCAAATTTTGCAACCATATCACAACAAATTAGCCCCTGTCCTTAATAGCCCATATAAGGCCGAATTTGAGGATTTAGAGCGCAAGGCGAAAAGTTGGTCACAAGAGCAGCAAAACGGGCGTAGAGAGGCTGTAGTACGCGAACAGCAGACACAAAAAGAGCATGTTCCTTCAATCCCTGCTAAGAAAAAATCTAAAGCGTATGAACATAGCCGTTAAAAACTGGCCACCTGTCTTCGCTACGCCCCTCTTGTACGCATCACCGCCCCTGTAAGAGTGATATTTCTACTCTGTATCTGGCAAACTTATTGCCTGTACTCTATTGAGAACTTTAGCAAGTACAGCCGATGGGGCTTCTTCTATAAATTTATAATTTCGTGTTGTTATGTCTAATACCTTCGCTTGCTCACACATTATAAAACCTGTTGTGTGTGTGTATTTGTCGAGTTCTACATGAAGTAAATTAGCCCTGCCTGTGTTAGTAATAGGGCACACCATAGCCAATTTACTGCCTGTTATTAAATGAAAATCGCTATTACTGACTACGATAACGGGTCTACGTCCTTTTTGCTCATGCCCAGATTGAGGGTCTAAGTCCAACCATGCAATATCACCTTGATTTATCATATCTCCTCACTCCCCACTCGACCAAATTCAACGTAATTGGAATTATCGTATGGGTTTACTTGTACGTAGTCTTCAAGACTTAATCCTGTTTCCGTCAAGGCTAATTCTCGAAAGGAATGTATTTTAAGCGGTTTTTCTATAGTGATTACATTGCCTCGAATACTTAATTTTACAATATCGTTATCTTCGATACCCAGTCTTTGCAGATAGGGCTTTGGAAGTCTTACTGCGGATGAATTGCCCCATTTTGACACAACGGCTTCCATCATTAAAATCATCTCCTTTATACGGTATAACATATTGTATATCCTGTATAATTATTCTGTCAAATATTATTTTTCTATCTCCAAACAAACTCACAAGCTCACCCTTGTTTGTTAGCTTGTTTTATAACTTGTTTTTAATACTTGTTTTAATACTTGTTTTCGGCTCAAAAATAAGCCAAGTAGCGATACCTTAAAAGGTGCTTACATACAGGGTTTTTAATTTTTACTTAACGAGAAGGATTTGCGAACTTAACGAGAAGGATTTGCGAACTTAACGAGAAGGATTTGCGAACTTAACGAGAAGGATTTGCGAACTTAACGAGAAGGATTTGCGAACTTAACGAGAAGGATTTGCGAACTTAACGAAATGTGTTGACA
>WQVX01000096.1 GCA_009785615.1 Defluviitaleaceae bacterium
AACACCGCCTGTTGATATTTCACTTCCACGGTAAAAGGGGATGCCGTCAGATACATAGTCGCTTAAATGGATTCTTTTGCTTGATGACAGTACAGCCACATCCCCTAACTTACACTGTATCCAATCGTTACATTTGTTTGTGCCATGCAACCGGTCTCATTTTGTCATCGGTTTGAAACCCGACCATGCCAATTAAACGGCTTAAAACTCCGCGTTAGAGCGTGCTATCAATGCATTAACTGAATTTCCAAGCAATAAAATAAATGAAATAAGATTAAGCCATACAATCAAAATAAATATACCTGCTATACTGCCATAAATTATAGAGATATTACTGTATCTGCTTATGAATAGGCTAAAAACTTCAGAGGATACTACCCACAATATTACGGTGGTACAAGCCCCGGGTAATATTTTTCCGCGGCCTTTTTTAGAAGTTCCTACACCATAGCGGGCACAAGACAAGCGATATATCCAAGCAGTGGCTCCAAGAAGTATCACCAAAGATATTGCCGATGAAATTAACCGCCCCCACAATGCTATATTAAAAGAGAAAAATGGTTGCAGCATATGCAAAAGCTCGTCACTAAATACCCATAAGGTAAGCATTGTAATAATCGAAAAACTAAAAATAAGCATCAACATTGCGCTAAGTAAAGTTTTTTTAATCCAAGTACGTTCATCTTTATAAGCGTGGGCTTTGTTAACCCCTCTAATAACTGCTCTAAAGCCATTTGATGCACTATATATGCTAACCAGCAAGCTGGCAGATAGAATTCCCGGGGAGGGATGTAGTTGCATCTCGGCAATAAAATTATTTACCACTGCCCCAATATCCGAAGGCAACGATTCAAAAAGACGGGTCATCAAATACGAATTTTCTAAGTTTAAAAACCCCAGCAGTGATACTAAAAATATCAAAAAAGGAAAAAAGGACAGTAATATCTTATAAGCAAGTTCGTTAGATAAGGCGAAGAGATCATCTTCAACTACCTTTTTTCCCAGCTGAACTATAAATATGAGCGCGTTCTTCATTTTTAATCACCTACATAATAGAATCATAACAAAAACCTCGTGTCTTTATTTCTTTCCCGGGTTGCTCTTTATTATAAATGTAAAGCGGCGTAGACGCTCTTTTTTTGTACAAATGTAATGCTATTGTAATTGCATTTTGAATATGTAAATGTAACAATATTCATGTGAAAATATCAGTATGATTATTATGTAGCAATATATTCATCTGTATTAATAATAGAGGTGTTGGAAGTGCTTAAAAAATGTATTGGTCAAAGAAAATTACATGTATGGATCACCATAGCAGCTATGCTTTGCATTTTGATGCTGCTTGGTGCATTTAACAGGCCGTCTACATACGACAGCAAAGCATCGGGGCGTACTACACTATCAGGGCGTATTGCAGCGTGGTCTGATGATATGATAAAACACGAAAAAATAGATACAAGAGAAGAAGGATTGGAGATGGAAGGCTACATTCCTGTTTTAACTGCATATGCCGGATTGCTGCAATCCAGAATAAATGCGGAAATTAGTCGCATAATAGCTGATAAGGTATCAGATGCACGTGAGATGCGGTCAAGAACTTTAGCCTTTGCTTATGATGCTTATTTTTCGGCACCCTACATGTCTATAATTTTAAAATCTACTACCACCAGCGGTTCTTCTAAGACAGAAGTGGTTTCTATCAATTTTAACATTAGCACAGGAGAGCTTTTAAATGCGGCAGATGTAGTCGGTCCTCATGTTGTACAATTGGCTGACCGCCTTTTGGTAGAGATGATACGCCGTAACCCGGAGCATTATAACCCGGGCTTTACAGGTATGCGTTCAAACCAAGCTTTCTCTATAACTGATGATGAAATTATCTTTTGGTTTGATGAGTTTCAATTGGCTCCGGGGTATGAAGGCGTTGTTTCTTTAGCCTTACATCTTGATGATATTAAAGCAGTATGTTTGCCCTGGGATCAAATCCATATCCGTGAAAATTTTAATCTCAAAATGGTTCCTATAGGAGTTATTCTTGAAGATTTGGGGTATACTATAATATGGAACTGTGAAACTAAAATTGCACGTATTTATCATGGGGACGAGTTTATAATTGAACTAAACCCGGAAATTAATAACTATGTGCGCGATCAACGCTTTGTTCGTTCTTTAGAGGCTCCTCCGGAGATCCGTAATGGTTATTATCTATATGTACCAATTTCCTTTTTTGACCAAATATTAAACTTAGTGGCTTATAGTATAGAGGATCAAGAACGCATTACTTTCGTTTCCTACCCTGTGACAGATGACTGGTTTGATCGCTGATTTATAGTTTTTAAAAATTTTTTATACCAAAGTATTGACATCGACTTTTTAAGTATGTTACAATTCTTGACTTTTTCGGAATTGGATGGTATACTAAAAAGGATCCCTGATCAATAGGTATAACTGATGGATGTTTATTATGAATGAGGTGACTGATTTGTTTGAACGAAGCGATGTGTTACATGTACGGAGTGATATTCAAAAAATTATCGGTAGCAAGGTTAAACTTGAAACCAACAAAGGGCGGCATAAATCCGTCATAAACCGTGGTATTGTATCCAATGTATATCCCAGTATTTTTACCATACAGCTTAGTGACGGACCAGACCCTTCCCGCAAAATGTCTTTTAGCTATACTGATGTATTAACCAACACCGTTGAGATAACCTTATGTGAATAGACTTCTTGCATAGCGTGGCTAAAGAGCTGTGGGTAGCTATTAAAAAAATAAAATAAGCATGGAACATAATACTCCTGCATATATTGTAGTGTCTCGTATTTTTAGATGACTACATATGTGCCGGAGTTTTTTTATATAGAGGGAGGATCATCCTGCATGGCCAACGAGTTAGTAAGGGAAAAAATTTTTTTAGACCAGAGTGTGGGTAAAGAAAGTACTCAAATACTACTGGAGGGGGACATCATTGTCCCGGACGTAAAGCCTGATATGGCACTGCTTTTGCAGACAGAACCTAAAGTGATTATTGAACGGGTAGAAATATCCAATGACCGTGTCAATTTTATTGGCCAGTTAAGCATATCGGTATTGTATATTGCAAAAACTGCTGAAAAGCCTGTACATACTATGACACTTACATCTCCCGTAGACGACTTTATTAATATGGATGGGGTAACAAAAGAACATTGGGTAACTGCAAAGGCCGAGCTTGTTAACATCGACTATAAAATGCTTAATGACAGAAAATTAAACTATCGGGCTATTGTAAACATCACTGTGCAAGCAGAACGTTCCGATGTTCACGAAATGGTCGTACATATTCATGATGTATCGGAAAACCAGTTGCTTAAAACTCAACTTAACACCAACCGAACAGTAGAAAATAAGTCTGACCGCTTTACTGTTAAAGACCAAATCTCTATCCCTACTAATAAGCCCAATATTAGAGAGCTGCTTCAATGTTCTTCTACCATCATTAACAAGGATGTGCGGTTAAGTGCCGGGCGTGTTAATTTAAGCGGAGAGCTTTTGCTTACAACATTGTATCGCGGCGATAACGAAGAACGCATTATAGAGTTTTTAGAACATGAAATTCCATTTGACAGCCATATAGACGTAAATGATGCTACAAACGAAATGTTTGCTGATGTAACTTTACAGGTTTTAGATGAGTATGTTCAGGTGCGTTCAGATACCGATGGCGAAGATCGGCAAATTGAGCTTGAAATTACCATTGGCGTTCTTATGAAAGTATACAGCAGTGAAACTTTAGAAATTTTAGAAGATGCATATTGCATAAACCAAACTCTTAACTTTACTAAGGCAAAGCTAAAATATCCACGGTTAGTTTGCCGCAATCGCAACCAGGCTCCTGTAAAAGAAGTTGTGCAGTTAACGCCAAGCTGCCCGGATATGCTGCAAATATTCAGGGTAAAGGGCACACCGCGTTTAGATGAGGTTAAAGTAGCTGATGACAAAGCCATAGTAGAAGGTGCCATAGACACAGATATTTTGTATGTAGCCGAAAGTGACAATACTCCTTTATACTGCTTTAAAACAGTAATACCATATCGCCAGGTTATAGAAGTTAAAGGGGCAACTCATGACATGCAAGTTAGCGTGGATATAAGCATAGACCATGCTTCCTTTAATATGCTGAGTGGCCAAGAGACAGAGATACGTTTTCAACTTAGTTTTAACACGCAGGTAATAGAGGAACAAGAAATATATGTAATTAATCATATCACTTTTGATGATATGGATATGAGCGAATTGGATAAAATGGCAAGCATGACAGTGTATTCAGTTCAAAATGGTGATACGCTTTGGACTATTGCAAAACGCTACAATACTGCAATAGATGAGCTTATGGCAGTAAATGAATTGGAAGGGCATAAAATATCCCCGGGGCAAAAGTTATTGATTTTGAAAAAAGTATAAGTATAATACAAAAGCTTGTTGAAGTAATGCGCTTTAACAAGCTTTTTTTGAGTACGTTTAATAATCTGAAGGTTTATCCAATGTTATTCTCCCTAGTTTTCCGGCTCTAAATTCATCCAGCAAGGTATTTGCAGTACGTTCTAAATCAATTACTCCACCTTTTGCCTTAAAGCCCCTGGCAGCACCAATATTTTCTAATATATCTCGAAAGGACATAGTGCAAGTCTCTTCCGGTATCTTGTATCGAGAAATTAGCAAATCAGGTTTTTCTTGTACAAACCATGCTATTAATAATTCACTTAAAGTTATTACATCTAAAATGGTATCGTTTATAGCCCCTGTAAAAGCAAGCCTTTCTCCAACAATTTTATCTTCAAACTTAGGCCACAACACGCCCGGAGTATCCAGCAAATCAAAATCTTTTGCAACTTTAATCCATTGTTTGCCTCGGGTTACACCTGGTTTGTCACCTGTAGTTGTAGGTGCTCCACCCTGACCTGCTGCACCGGACAACCGATTAATTAAAGTAGACTTCCCCACATTGGGAATACCAACTACCATGGCTCTAATATTAACCGTAAGGCGACCTCTCTTCTTTTCTTTGGAAATCTTTTCAGACATCAATGTGCGTACGGTATCTGCCAATTGAGTCCCGATTTTTTTTTCTGTGGCACTTATAGCCAAAGCCTCAAAACCGCAAGCACGATAATGATTTTCCCATTGGCGTGTGATGTTAGCATCTGCTAAATCAGCTTTATTTAGCAAAATTAAGCGGCGTTTATTGCGAGCAAGCTCGTCCATGTCAGGATTTTTGCTACTATATGGGATACGAGCATCTAAAAGCTCAATTACAACATCTACCAAGGGCATATTGGCCTGCATCATTCTGCGAGTCTTTGTCATATGACCGGGATACCATTGTATATTCATGGAGTTACAGCCCCGAAACGATCTAGTGGCCAAAACCGAATGACTACCCGCCCCAGCATATCTCTTTCACTGATAAAACCTACAGTTTGGTATCGGCTATCCTTGCTGGAATTAATATTGTCGCCTAAAACAAAAAATTCATCTTCCCCTATAGTTATGGGCAGGTCAATATCACCACGCGAGATAACATTTACCTGAGCAAAATCAAAATCCGGCACTTGACCATTTACTACAAAACGACTATTTTGAAAATCAATAACATCTCCGGGGACTCCTATTATACGCTTAATGTAAAATTCTGATGGGTTTTCTCTAAAGGGAAAAGCTATGATATCCCCATGCTGAGGAGTACCAAACCAATATCCAACTCGTGAAAGAAGTACAAAATCCCCATGAGTAAGAGTGGGATCCATTGAATGACCACTAACATCTGCAACCCTAAAAACAAAATTACGTATAAAGAAAAATAAGACTAGTGCAAGCAAAGCTGCTATTACCCATTCTAATAAATTTCTAAGAAATGGATTTGTGATACGCTCTTTTAACATTTTACCTCACAAAAACTAAAAGGCATGGGCGCAACTTGCGTTCATGCCTTACTAATTATGACTTTTCCTTTTTATAGATAACTTCCTTAACTTTAGCGGCCTTACCTATACGATCGCGCAAATAATATAGTTTAGCCCGTCTTACTACACCACGACGCACAACTTCTACATTATCTACTCGTGGGGAGTGGATAGGCCAAGTTTTTTCTACTCCTACACCATAGGACAAACGCCTAACAGTGAAATTTTCTCTAACACCACCATTTTGTTTTTTAATTACAACACCTTCAAAAACCTGGATTCTTTCTTTGGTGCCTTCTACAATTTTAGCATGTACACGCACAGTGTCACCAACATTAAACTTAGGCAACTCTTTCTTCATTTGAGCTTGCTCAATTTCTTTTATTATTGCATTCATAAGTACATCCTCTTTCTATCATCAACAATACATCCCTGATATTATAGTACTTAGCAGGAGTTTCGTCAAGAAAATTTCCTATGAATTTCAAGACCTGAAAAATGCAAGTTTAATTGCCCACCCAAAATTAACCAGTTAATAGACGTCAAATAGCGACTTGATTAAGTGTCTTATAGTCAAATAACTTTCCGGGATAATTGTTCATTCAAAGTTCGATGCGTTTCATGTCCTCGTCTATGTATTTTCACTTGCACATACAGGGCGCAAAGGTCTTTCCCTCCAAAAGTTGTTTCTTGATGGCGATTACATACAAATTTAGCCCAACCATCACAAATTACAGTTGAATCTTCGGTTCAATAATAACATTACTTATTTTTACCTAATTTCATTTTACAGCTTACCTGAAAGGGTTTTAAAAACAAGCTCCTCGAAATTGTTACCAAATCCACGGAACATCATATTTTTGGATGCTTTCGTCTGCTGTGATAATTGTCATACCCTCGGCAATTGCGGTTGAAATAAGAATGCGGTCAAAAGGGTCGCGGTGGAGTAACTGCAACTTTTCGACTATCGCAATATGCGTATCCTCTATATGGAGAATTTCAACACCAAACTGACGCAATTTTTCGATGAAAAATGTAGAGCCACCTTCAAAGCTCAATTTTCCGACACTAATTTTAATTGCAATTTCCCACGCAGAAACAAGGCTCACGCATATCTGCAAGGATGTGTCGCCTAGAATGGATTTGGCTTTTTCGGATAACTTTGTATCATCATCAAGTGCCCATTTTGCCACATGCGTATCAAGCAAATATTTCATTACATATACTCCTCAAAATCATCTAAGGGCTTAAACCAATCATGGTCATCTGCTTCTTTAATTTTCCCTTTCATGCAACCCAATTCAAAAGTCGGTCTAATGGAACTATTTTTCACTGGTTCAACAAAAGTGATAATTACCTCGTATTGCTCTTTTACGGGAATGGGTTGCTTCGGTTTAAAGTTTACGCCATCGTATAATGCTTTTACAGCATACATATTAATCCTCCTTAAAAGAGTGTCTATCAATATACTGTTGATTATATCATAGAGGTAATGACATTCAAAATAATTCTTTCGCAAGACACTTGCCGGGGGTGCAACCAAGTTTATTAAATCAGACAGTCATTGACTGAATTTCAAGACCATTTGAGATTGCACCATTAAAGCACAAGGCCGGACTCGAACCGGCACGGGTCGAAACCCACGGGATTTTAAGTCTAAGTATCTATGCAATACATAGCGTTACACATAAATATACAAATCGGTTTAACACTTGATATTTATGGTTTTTTCAAGCTTCAAATCTATATACCATAACTTTTTGGCTAAATACCGGGAATGGATTTACAAATGTATTTGTTAGACAAAGTGTTAGACAAGCATAATGAAAAAACAATAATCATTCCATAGGAGATGAAAAAATGGTTGAAATTTTAAAACAACAAGGATTTTGGAATATTGCAGAAGAAGAAAAATTTTTTGATGGTTTTAGTGAAGCAGAAATTTTGGCAGAAATACTTGATAATTCCTGTAGGTTAAGCGAATACGAAATGTGTTTACTCTCTTATAAGCGGGAATTTAATTTCATTGAAATTGATGTAAACGTAGAGGATGAGTTTGCCATAAGTTCATTAATAAAAATAAAGTATGCAGGTTCTATATGCTGTTCGTTTAGCGGGAATTGTGATTATGAGGCATTTAACTCTATTAACAACACAATGAAAATATTTTGGATAGGAATTAAGCATTATTTATAAGCATATTGAAAAATATATTTCAAACAAGTATATAGTTTAGCGATCTAATCTCAGGAGGAGAAAAATCATGAATACTAAAAACAATACAAGATTTAAAGTTAGTCAAAATATTTTAGTAATAGCTTCCATTCTTATTATAGGAGTGCTGTTTGCTACCTATTTCTTTATGAGTAAAGATTTAAGAGATAATTCTTTACCCATGTCTCGTGAACTCTTTACTCTTGAAAATTATTATAACATGACAGTTTTGGTAGTGTTCGACCAAGAAGAACCTCCAATTGTTCAGTTTATATCCCCGGACGGAAGTCATGTTGACATGGATAATATACGCTATAGGTCAGGAAGTAATTTTACCCAATATTTTCTGCCAAACGCCATGCCTGGACTTTGGAAAATGGCCTACAACCCTCTATCTAACACTGAAATAACTACTCCTTACTCTGTGTACATGGAACACATTTTTATACAAAATTTTGAAGCAAGTATGATCATAGATGAAGATGGAGCCATCCCGATTTCCTTCCTTGTGTCCGCTGATGAGCCGGGAGAAGTTCGCCTTGAGCTTTATGCAGTGTTTACCGCTTGGGATAACAGCGTAGAAAATGAAATTTTGCTTTTTAGCGAATATGGGCCGCTTAATGAAGTAATTGAACGGGCGGTTTACATTGGAGAACTTCAGGATATGGGCGGATTTATGCTACGGCTTTCAGCTTACAAACAACATGGACAAGCAGCTATCCGAGACTCTGCTTGGTTTGACCTGCGGCTAAGCTAATGAATATGCAAAATAAAGATCAACCGGCCTATTATGCCATAATACCTGCTCATGTTAGATATGATAAAGAGTTGCCGGACAAAGCAAAATTGCTTTATGGTGAAATTACGGCACTATGCACTAAAGAAGGTTATTGTTGGGCTACAAATTCTTACTTTGCTGATTTGTATGGGGTCAGCAAAGAAACTATTTCCAGGCTTATAAGTAAACTGGCAAGTCGCAGTTACGTTTCTACAAAGATGTTATATAAGTTAAATCCTAAAACAGGAAAAAAGGAAATTGAACAGAGGCGAATTTATATATCGACTAAAACCCCTATTGGCGAAATACGCAATACCTCTGAAAATATCAATACCTCTATTGATGAAAATATCAATACCTCTATTGATGAAAATATCAATACCTCTATTGATGAAAATATCAATACCTCTATTGACAAAAACATCAACACCCCTGTTGACGAAAATATCAACACCCCTATTGATGAAAAACACAAAGGTATTAATACAAGTGCTAGTATTACAAGTATTAATAAAAAGAATATACCCTCACCTTCGGTGAGGAAGTCTGTGAAGCCCCTTGTTGAAAAGTGGTTTGAAGAGTTTTGGATGGCTTATCCGCGAAAGGTAGGCAAACAAGAAGCTACAAATGCATGGAAACGAATTGAGCCGGATGAGGCACTTTTTAATACCATTATGCAGGGGCTTGAAAGTGTAAAACATTGGTGGATCATAAATCAAACCCAAACAAAACATATTCCCCATGCTTCTACATGGCTTAACGGGCAACGGTGGAAAGATGATGTAAGTCAGATGCCTGTATCTGAGGAAAAAGAAAACGGAGGAAAGCAAAGTGCAAGCAGTCGCAGAAATTATAAAATCGGAGGAGAAAATGACCCATACCGCAGCCTCATGCAATACAGCACCTCCACTTCGCACTAACATGCTTCGTGTCGGTGAAGGGGCGCAATTTTCGCTTGCATCAACACGTAAACGTGTTAATGTCAATCGGAATTGCTATAACAAAATTGCAGATGAAGTGGCTGTCACAAGCCTTATCACCCAAGGAAGCGGAACAAGCTTTAGCGAACCTCTGCCACATTGTGATATCTGTGGATATCCAACAGCTAAAGACCTTGAAATACTTGGAATCAAGCGTCGGATACCTCTTATGTGCCAATGTCGGGAAGATGAACTAAAGCATCAAGAAAAAGTTGACGAGGAAAAAACGCGCCGAATAAGGGTGAACAGGTTTAAAACATACTCACTCATGGATCGACGTTTTGAGGAATCCACTTTTGAAAATTGGGTACATAACCCGGATAAGGAGGAGTATTACAGCCTTGGCAAGCAGTACTGTGAAAAGTGGGAAACCATGCTGAGCAATAATCGAGGAATATTGCTGTATGGCCCTGCCGGAACAGGCAAGACTTATCTTGGATTTGCCATTGCAAACGAGCTTTGCAAACAAGGAAAAGCGGTTATGGCTATATCTGTGTCTAAGATATTAACGATAATTAAAGATAGCTTTGACAGGCACGGTTACATGGGCGAAACAGAGGTGTTAAACACAATTCATGAAGCCAGCTTGTTAATTTTGGATGACTTGGGAGTGGAGTACAAAACCGGATGGGCTTACGAAAAACTTTATGCCATCATTGATGCTCGATATAGAGCCGGAAAGCCATTGATTGTTACAACAAATAAATCTATTGAGGAGCTGCGAGAGAACTTAGTTGTCATAGATGCCAGAACAGGAGAATTGGACTCATCGGAACGAATATTCAGCCGAATTGTTGAAATGTGTGCATTTCATGAAGTTGCAGGAAAAAGCTGGCGCATTCAAAAAGGCGAGCAAAACAGAGATGCTTTGTACAAAGAACTTGGGTTGTAAGCAAGCAGGTTTCAGAAGAAGTCTAATGAAAGGGGAAGTGCCTTTTGGCAACAATGCAAACCGAAAGCAAATCAAGCTTTCCCATTGGCTATCATGATCCCTCAAATCTTTTGAGATTGTACAGGGATGCAAAAATGGCGGTTGATTTAGCCGTATCAGAAGTTCAAGATGATTTTAAAGTAGAGTACAGTACCACCGTTGAAGAATATGTAAAATGGTTTACGGGTGATGAAAAACTATATAAAAAACTTCAAGCCAGAGCCGATAGCGTTAGAAAGACATGTTATCTGCTTTCTAAAATTGACAACGCTGTATCATATATCCATAAAAGATATAAAAAGAACGGGGAGATATATTACCGGATTCTTTACTACACCTATTTATCCTACGAGCAATATGAAAGATTTGCAGATTTATTGGAAGCGATACAAAAACATGTGCCTTATGTTACAAAAGACTCTTATTACAAGTACCGCCAAATAGCAGTTGAGAAGTTAGGTACAGCTTTATGGGGATTTACTACAAAAGAAATGCTGGATTTAGAGAACACTTTTTTTGAAGAAGTATTAGGTAGGGAAACTCTGTGAGTGTAGACAGGATTTTGAACAAGGACATACACACTTTACTATGGGAATGCAAAGAAATCATAATCCTTATGCCCTTATGGCAAGAAGAGCAAATTGACCAAGAAATGTTGAATAATTGCAATAAACGGCTAAAAGTTGTTCAAAATTTAGTTGAGTCACTTAAAAAAACCCCAAGGATAGGCAAAAAAATGTATTGGATTATCTACTGTACGTATCTAAGTGATCTTGACCTGTCTCAGGATGGGGTAGATGCGATTTTAATGGAAATTGCTCGTCAATACAAGCCTATTCCGCGCACTACCTATTTTCGGTTAAAAGATAAAGCAATTGCTGAACTGGAGAGGAAAATAGACTTTTTGATAAGATATAAGAGAGATATTTGAACGAAAATGGAATTAAAGTGGATTTAAAATGAAATTAAAGTGGAACTAAAGTAAAACTAAAGTGGAATTAATCGTCTCGTGACTATATAAAACATCTGTGCTAGAATGGCAAAGTCAAAATAAGTTTTTTATTTGTTGTAAGGGACAACCAAAAAAAATCACAAAAATTTACAAAAAAATGAAATAATCTCTTGAATTATTCCAAGGAAAGTGTTAGAATGTTTTTGAAATGAAAACTTAGAAAAAGGCTTGCCCCTTCGGTGCAACGTCCGCAGCACCTTCGTAGGGGTGCCGCGGAGGCTGTAGGTGATAGACTGTATCACTCACAGGCACAAGTTTAGCTTGCCGCTGCAATGTTTGTTAGTATACTATAAACTGACTTTGTTTTCAACTCCATATTTTTGGTGCATCTTTAGT
>WQVX01000097.1 GCA_009785615.1 Defluviitaleaceae bacterium
CGACGTTATTTCGATGCCGGAGTAAAAGAATATTGGCTAATTGACCCTGAAGATCGTACTGTTACAACTCTAAAACGCTCTGAAAATTGCTTTACCTACTTATCATATGGTGATGACGCACAAATCCCGGTCTCTGTACAGGACGGTTGCATAATTGATATGAAAAGAGTATTTCCTCCTTTACCGGAGGAATCAGAAATCCCCATAGAATCAGAATTGGAGGATAACACATGACAGCTTTAAAAACAGGTGCAAAATTGCAATCTCAGCATAAAAGGGTTTACACGGTCATCCGATTTATAGCATCCGGCGGGCAAGGCGAAGTCTACGAGGTTGAGGACAAAGCCAGCCGCAGCAGATATGCTCTAAAGTGGTACTTTAAGCATTCTGCTACGCCATATCAAAAAAAGCTGATTGATCGGCTTATTTCTCGTGGAAAGCCGGATGATCGTTTTTTATGGCCTTTAGACATGATTGAGCAAAAGGGACTTTTTGGCTATGTAATGGACTTGCGCCCTACTGACTATAAATCTGTATTAGATTTAATGAAAAGGCGTGCAGAGCCAACTTTTGCTGCGCTTTGCATGGCTGGTATTAATTTGGCAGATGGGTATCAGTCCTTGCATTCTCAAGGGTTATGCTACCGTGATATCTCGTTTGGAAATTTATTTTTTAATCCTGTCAATGGTGATGTATTAATATGCGACAATGACAATGTTACTGTAAACCAAGACTCTGATGGAGGCACAGAGGGTACGCCCCGCTTCATTGCTCCGGAAATTATTAGCCGCAAACAATATCCTTCAACTTTAACAGATCTATATTCTATGGCTGTTCTTTTGTTCTACATGTTTATGCTTCATCACCCATTAGAAGGAGCCATAGAAGCCAATATCAAGTGCTTAGACGGTAAGGCAATGGAAAAAATCTACGGCAAGGAGCCTATTTTTATTTGGGATCCGGCCAATAATTCTAATCGGCCAATTCCCGGATATCAAGATAACGCCATTATATTTTGGGATATCTACCCGCCTTATATCCGCGATCTATTTACACGTGCATTTACTGTCGGACTAAAAGATCCTAACAAACGTATAGTAGAAAAACAATGGAAAGAAGTTATCTCTCAGCTAAGAGATAGTATAATGTATTGTAGCTATTGCAGCAGCGAAAATTTTTATGACCTCTTGAAGGTAAAGCAAAACCAAAATCATCATTGCTGGCAGTGCAAGGGTGTCATTTCATTGCCGCCACGCATTAAAATAGGAAATCAATTAATAATGCTTAATCATAATACTGAGCTTTTTTCTCATCATATAAAAGGGGGATTTGATTTTTCAACTAAAATTGGTAAAATAAGTAAGCATCCTACCCGGCCCGGCCGTTGGGGATTAACCAATACCGGTTCTGATAACTGGACGCTTACCAAACAAAATGGAGAAAGCACGACTGTTATGTCCGGGAAAACCGCGCCCTTGCAGACAGATGCAAAAATAAACTTTGGGCCGGTTGAAGGAATTATACATTAAAATATAAACTATTTGCATTGCTACAAGCGAGATATGCCTAGTTAATCGGCATGAGATCAGAAAGGATATAAAAATCTGATGAACGCGCTCCCTTTAGAAAATGAATGCTATACTTATGCAGACTATTTAACATGGGATAATGATATCCGATACGAGCTAATTGAAGGTATCCCCTATGCCATGGCAGGAGTATCATTATCTCACATGGTTGTACGTAGAGAATTAGAATGGCATCCGGGAAATTATTTAGACGGAAAATCATGTCAGTTATTTTCAGAGTCGTTTGACCTAATCCTTAACATTGGTAGTGCTAACGATACAGTAGTCAAGCCTGATATTTTTGTAGTATGCGATCAAAATAAGCTAGAAGAAAGAGGCTGTGTAGGTACTCCGGACCTGATTATCGAAGTCTTATCTCCATGGTCAGTAAGCAGAGATAAAATAAAAAAATTGCGGCTATATGAAAAAGTTGGTGTACCGGAATACTGGATTGTAGATCCACTAAATAGGTATATAGATGTTTATATTTTAAAAAACGGAAAATACAATTTTCCCACCTCTTATAATAGTACTGACACAATTTCAGTTAATGTACTAAAAAACTGCTGTATAAACTTAGAGGATATTTTCAAACATTTAAATAATTAACAAAAACTCAGGAGGAATTACATTGGCAAAACATCTTCCCGGCGGCGAAATGTCGTCAAGAATTTTAGATTTTATATGGATAGCAGATTGTTCCGGCTCTATGCAGGGCGAAAAGATACAAACCCTTAACTATGCTATCAGGCAAACAATCCCGGATATGCAAAAGGAAGCTGATGCCAATCCAAATGCGCGAGTAATGGTTAGAGCATTAAAATTTTCTGATGGTGCGCAATGGCATATCCCGTCAGCTACCCCGGTAGATCAGTTTAGTTGGGTAGATTTGCAAGCCGGAGGCGTTACCAGTATGGGTATGGCTCTTGATATGGTAGCTACAGAATTACGCTCCTTCCCCACGGATACTAAACGGTTGCCACCGGTATTAGTTTTGTTAACAGATGGCCAGCCTACCGACGATTTCAAAAAAGGTCTGGATGATTTAATGGGTACCCCTTGGGGCAAAAAGGCAGTACGCATTGCAATTGCTATTGGCAAGGACACAGATATTGCAGTGCTTGAGCAGTTTACAGGCAACAGAGAGCTGGTACTTGAGGCAAAAAATCCGCAACTTTTAATTCAATTTATTAAATGGGCTTCTACAGTAGTGAAAACAGTATCTTCACCCAGAGCCGGTGACGATGACAGCTCACCTTCCGGTGTAGATTTAAATACTGTCCCTGTGCTGACAGACGATGATGATGGAATCTGGTAAACGTAAAAATGGCAAAAGGCGTTGGATTTCTACAGGTAGTCGCGTACAAGGCGCATCACACATACGAAATGGACAGCCCTGCCAAGACGCACTTTCAATAAAAAGAGATAAAGATTACCATGTTATTAGTGTATCGGATGGTCACGGAAGCTCTCAATGTCCATATAGTGATGAAGGTGCTAAAGCCGCTGTAGAGGTTGCATATTTTGTTTTTGATTCCATATTTAAAGGAAGGGGAGATCCCTTCCAAAACTTTGTTGCCAACAAAGATATATGGATTCCTAAGCAGATAGAACAAAATTGGAAAAGCATGGTCACTTTGATTCATGGAACGCGCCCTGTGCCTTTTAGCTATGAATTGTATGGTGCTACTTTACTAACATTGGTGGTAGCAAACGATTTTATTTTTGCATTGCAACTTGGTGACGGAGATATACTGTCTATTGAGCCTATCAGCACAGATGGCAATCAAGAAGATGAATCACAAAAAAAAACTCAGGTAGATTGGGTTATTCCACCTGATATCAGAATTGGATCAGAAACTGAATCCCTATGCCAAACAGACGCTTGGCAGTACATGAAAGCAAGGATTATTCCTCTAGGCCCTGAAGATACCGCTCCTATGTTTTTGCTGTCTACAGACGGGTATGCAAACAGTTTTAACAGCAACGAAGGATTTAAACAAGCAGGAGCGGATTTTTATAATTTATGGGAAGAAGAGGGGCTTAGCTTTATTGATGATAATCTTGAAGGCTGGCTTATGGAATCCAGTGCGCAGGGTAGTGGTGATGATATTGCGGTTGCGCTAGTTAAAGAAGCTGTAGTGGGTAACTAAACCACTATGGCTTTTTTAAATTTGCGCTTTTTATTGTTGAATATATACAGCTCTATTTACTTCATCCCATGTCACTTGGGCACCAAGCATTTGAGATACATATGCTATTGGTACAAATGTACGCCCATCAACAATTGCAGGCTGACCCATGCCTTCCGGCAGTGGTGCATCAACCTGTATTGACAGAGTCTGGCTTCCATGAACTATAACTACCGTTCTGGTTGCCTCAACCCAAGAAACCTGCGAACCCAAACCTTCTGCTATAATTACCAAAGGAACCATAGTCCGGCTATGTACCGGGTCTATAAATGGTGCTACATCACTTTGAGCAGGAATTCCATTTATCGTATAAGTGGTATTGCCTACAGAAAGACGCAATGTAACAGGTGTTTGTGTTGGTAATGGTATAGATGGAGGGGCTGGATAAGGCTCCGGTTCCGGTGTAGGAAGCATTGGTATTGGATCCGGTAGTAGCGGTAGTGGATATTCCGGTGGGGCTGGATCCTGATCTGTCGGATCTGGGTCAGGCACGTTTGTATCTGTAACCACAGCTACATTTCTGTTTGATTCATTACTTGGCCTGTTAGGAATCCTTTCGCGCCTTGTACTGCCGGTTCCGGCTTCCTGCGTGCCGCTTGTTACTCCGGGATGTGTTATTGTCGGTGGAGCTGGCGGCGTCGGTGGAGCTGGTGGTGTCGGTTGCTCCGGTGGCGTTGGCTGTTCCGGTGGTGTTGGTTGTTCCGGTGGTGTTGGCTGTTCCGGTGGCGTTGGTTGCTCCGGTGGTGTTGGCTGTTCCGGTGGTGTTGGTTGTTCCGGTGGTGTTGGTTGCTCCGGTGGCGTTGGTTGCTCCGGTGGTGTTGGTTGTTCCGGTGGTGTTGGTTGCTCCGGCGAAGCTTCCCCTACAGTAATATCAAAATCATGAATAAAATTTGTATTAACTGCTGTCCCATTTGTAATACTTGCTCTGACTCTTACAACACCTGTTGCCGTTGCAGTAAGAGTATTACCGGTAATAGTTGCACCGGTAGTTCCCGGGCTGTAAATGCTCCAAACAATGACTCTATTGGTTGCACCAGATGGAACAACTGTCCCTGTTAAGTTAAGAGCTTGGTCAACTATGGCTTCTGTTGGCAAACCTGTTATATTAGTTACAGGGTTAAATACCGGTTCCGGACATAGGCATGGAACTGTTGCCGGAATACCTGTTCCAAATATCTGGGTTGTTTTAGCATTCCTAAAGTCCATGCCGGCAGGCGGTAGCCCAACAAAACCAACACCCAAGAGTGTAAAATCCGGGTTAAGTATGTTTGCTCTGTGGCCGGGCGAATTCATCCATCGAGTAACATTTTCTTCCGGAGTAGGTAAGCTGTTTGTATTAGAAGCTATATTTTCTCCAAGTCTGATATAGCTACTTATAAACAAACGCGGGATTCCATCAAAACTTCCATATACAGGACTCTCATGGGTAAAGTACTGTAAATCTACCATTTCTTGAGACTTAAACCTAGCCGCCCTAGCCAGACCATAATCTAATGCAAGAGGATTTAATCCGTACCTTGCCCTTTCAATATTTGTAAGTCTAAGAACTTCATGCTCAAAATCAGATACACTTCCGGTTGTGCAATAGTGGGCAATCCAAGCATCAACCTCATCTTGGGTAAGCCTTCTGTTGGGCAAGGGCATTGAAGGATCCCATTCTGATAGAGGTTCAATCTCTTCAAATGTTGATGTAATTGCGAAGGCATCATAAATCGGAATTTCATAATTTTCTTCATTAACTTCCGGTTGATACAGCCCATTTGTATCATTGTAAATGATGTCAGATTCAGTGTCATTAGCCATATCGTTTTCAGTTAATTCAGCATCAACATGCTCATAAGTAACATTTTCATAGGCATGTTCATTGGGATTTTCGGCTGCTATAACAGAAAAAGAAGCAGAGAAAACCATAATAAAGGTGATTAAAAGGGCAAAAGTACGCCTTTTAAGGGTGTTAAAAAACATTTAAAACTCCTCTCTAAGTACACAAAACAATTTTGTTAACAATTTAAGTATAACATAAATATATGGTAAAATAAACCATTGCGAAAGATCTACTATATCAATGAACGCTATACTTATGCACAATATCTAAAATCTTCACCAAATCATTCACAGGAATCTGTCCGGGTGCAGACGTACTTCCCACTGAGGCAAATGTCATAGCAGATCCAAATATCTCTCCGGAAAAGCGGCTTATTATCCCTTCTTGTGCCATTGACACTGTAACTATTGGGCAATAAGCATGGTATTCATGCATTTCATTTGTTGCGGCAAGCAAGGTAAGCACATCCTTTTTACATTTAGGCATTACAGCTATTTTAATAATATCTGCATCCATTTCCTGCATTTTTATCATTCGCCTTATTATTTCATCCTTGTATGGTGTCGCATTAAAATCATGATTGGAGCCAACAACAAAAGTTCCGGCATCGTGGGCTGTCTTAATAATTTTTGCTACCATATCCTTATCGCTAAACATTTCTATATCTATTAAGTCAGCCTTGCCGCCGGTGGCTACTGCTATGTTAAGGTTAGCATATTGTTCAATTGATATATCTTTTTCGCCACCTTCTTTTTTTGTACGAAATGTAAAGAGTAAAGGGATTTCACCAAGGCTACTGCGAAGCTCAGTTAGCAATTCGAGCGTACGGCTTAGATTTGAAATTTCATCATAAAAATCAGCTCGCCATTCAATTATATCTATCTGCATTTCCCGCAGGTTTAAAGCTTTTGCAATTATTTCTTTGAAGTTTCTTTCAATAATTGAAACTACTACTTTTGGCTTGCCTGCCCCAATTTCAATTGATCTTACTTTTAAAATATTAGACACTGTAATTACATCTCCTTAGATTCCTTTGAGTGTACCAACCATGAGGTTGCCCCCTAGATCTTCAGGTGGTGTATTAAAAGTCTTATTGATAAAATCGGGATTTATTTCATTATCAGCTATAAAAACAGCATTAAAGATATTCGACATATGAATCCTCCCATTAAGATGTTTATCGCAAAAATTCTTTAATTTCATCAACACTTAAAAAATAGTAAAAATAAGTAAAGGGTGGCGGAATGTTTTCTTCGTTGAAAGATATTCCGGCGGTGTATGCATCTTGTCTTTTTTGCTCTATCAAGCGTTCATGGGGATACCATCCAACAACTTGAGCAGCTATCATTATATTACCTTCTATATCTCTTTCAAAAGATACCCCATTTTCAAGGAAATCGATAATCATTTCCGGATATTGAATTGTTATATCTAATAAAAATAGTTGCTCTTGCAATGAATCCATTACATGTATATGTTTTTCTCTCCATCCTCCTCTTGAAAAATACATTAACCCACTATTATCACTTAGTAAATTATCATTAAAAAGTGTAAAACCAAGTTCTTGAAATTTGCGTGGAAGTTCAACTCTAACTAGTTCATTGTCTACTAGCTTAAAAATTGCAACCCTTCGATTAAGTGTATTAAAAATAAAATAGTTATGAAATTTGAAAAAATCCAATTCAGAATCTCTATCGCCTATACTTGGAAGAAATATAAATCGTAACAAATCCAAGGGATAAGATATGATTTTATTTCCATAAAAATCATAAACATCAATATAGTGTCTATCGCCTCTACTATCAATGGTTCGGCGAAACATGTAGATACGACTGTTTTCTACAAAAATATCAAATACACGATCCCCCGTAAATAAAGGGACATAAAGTGATTTAGTTAATATTACCTGATAGTCTCCACTAGAGAGATCTAACTTAACAATATCAAATTTTCGATAAGAATCCATATCATGTGGAGCTAATATTATCATGATATCGCTTTCAATAAAAAAATTTACAGCAAGACTATCTTTGGACTCCCAAATAATTTTACTTTCCTTTTCTTCATATGTATTTAGAGATGCGTTAAATTTAATAATAGCAAAATTATCTGTAAAATCTTCTCGTGTAAAAATTAATGGTACATAATGATTAGCATAGCTATCAAAAGCCAATGCGTGCCAACGTGGAAATGCTCCTGTAAAAGAATATAAATTATGTCTTATCCCATCAGATGTAAGCCTAACTACATCAATTCCAGGGCGATCCCAGTCAATATAATGGATTACAATCCCATCTTCATCAAAAAACAACATACCGTTTTCATCATATGAACGAGCAAAAAAATGTTCATTTGTAAGTGTAATAGGGATAGTTATGGGATGAGCATAACCATAATTTTGAGACTCATACTCAGGTTCGTTTGATTCAACTTCATTGAGTTCATGGTAGTTAGATGTGCAGCTTGCCAAAATTACAAACATAATCAGTAAACATATTTTTTTCATAATAGCCTTCGCTTTCTTTTATGATTTTTCTCTACCATTATTAAAACAATAATAAAGTTGGCAGAGGATAATTAATAACCCCTGCCAATTTGCTACTTCATTGTTACCAAGCTATATTTTGTCCCCAAGTACGTATAGTCATCACATCATAAACCCGATTAGACGGATGCCAAAAATGACCACTATGCCCTTGAAATTCATGAGTTATATATGGGTCAATAGCTAAAAGATGTGAACCATCATTATAAATTCCTGATATATTCAAAAAATGTCCAGGCGTAGGATATGGCCAAAGCACTCTATTTGGAGATTGTATTCTGATTTTCATTCCCCCTACTACAGACATTGAAAACCCCACAGACAAAAAACATCTGTGGGATTGATTTTACAAATTTACTGTATACACTTCAATCCTTGCTCCATTTTAGGGTATTAATTTCTCAATAATTAATACCGTTGAGAACTGGTATAGACACCAAATACTGTATTACCTATAGCTACTGCTCCTGTACGAGTTCCCATAACTGCGCTATCGGATACTCGAATTAGTGCAGCTCCGCTGTCTCCAGTAGTACTAATCCCATTGGGGTAAACTGTCAATTTATTTGTCAAACCTGCTATATTTACACTGGCACTATGAATTGCAGTATGATGTATACCGCTCCTTCCCCTTATAGATCTCACTACATCGTTGGTTCTAGGAACTCCCCTAAAGTTTGTAATACTGGCACCGCCAGGCCAATTATGAGTACGTGGTAGTTCAAGAGAGATTCGATTTCCATGATTAATAATATTAATAAAAGTGATATCCACTGAGTTAGTTAAAGTAGAACTTGATACAACTCCAAGTTGATTTTGATTGTTAAAACTAGCAAAAACTCTACTTCCCGCCGCCCAGCTACCAGCATGAATAGCAGTGACATATCCGCTACCGTTAGCATTTACAGGATGCCCGATAGTGCCTTGTCCAAATCCTTCTACATTGTCCATGTTTCCCACGCGTACAATAATTCCAGAACGAGGGTCTATCTGATCCTCTAATTCGTCACCCCATACAGGACAAGATCCACTAATAACATAATTTTCTGGAAGTCGTGGAGTAGGCATAAATACAGCATATTCAACATTAGCTTGGCTATATGGAATTTCAGCGAAAGATAAAATAAAATCAACCACTTCTTTATCAGGTTCTTTACTGGTGATTGCCAATATCTCATCCAAATCTCCATAGGCTAAATCGCCAATGCAAATTTCTAAGCCTATTGCAAACTGACCACTATCACTAGTTGGCGGTATTACTACATTGATTTGTGGAATTTCAAGTGATACTCCATCATCAGTAAATGGAGCAACAATTCCGGATGCTCTTTGAAGTTCCATAAGTTCATGTAAGAGTTCTGTTTGTCTTTCTATACAATTTTCTTCATACTTAGTATTTTCAGCCATAATAGGGGCTGATCCATCGGAAGCTGCAAGAGATATAGCTGAACTGAATGTTAATACAAGTAAAGCAATTACTGTAATAAAGCATTTACGCATAATAAATTCACCTTTTCTAGTTTTTTAGTATTCATATTTATAATGGTTTCTTGAATTTTACTTGATTAGAATTGTCTTATGTACTCATAAGCTTTACTCCCTTTGATTATTTGTCGTCTATTAAGTTCTAAAACTTTAAGTAAGTCGACCTCCTTTTCTCGACAATATCCGACAACAATTAGACTATAATGATATTTTTACTAAAAGTACGGAGAGCAATTTTATTATACATAATAATTTTAAATTGTCAATTTGTTTTTTTTAATATATATGGAATTTGCGAAAGGTGGTTATTAAATTTGATAGCTATCAAAAAAGCCCCTAAAATTCATATGTTTTAGGAGCTTTTGTCAAAACATTATCTTATTATAAATAAAAATTTCACAAAACAAATGACAATAAATTTGTGAAAAAAATTATTTCAATTGCTTGAGCATGACTTTTTCGCACGTTTGCCAATCCCAGTGTATGATTTAATTTGTGGTATATGTTGAATAACGTGAATAACAATAAGCCCTAATCCAATTCTGGCTGTGATACCATGAAAACGGCCTATTCCCGAGCCACTAATATCATTAAAAAATGGAGCTATTGCAAAGAAACCTGTAATTATTGAAATACCCCAAACCACTAACAAGAGAATATCAACTATATATTTCCCTCTTAGTGTCTTGCTTAGCTTTCCTCTTAAACAAGATTTGGTTACGGCTTTAATCCATTTTATGTGGATGAAAATGTGGACGGTAAAAAACAGAGCGCAAGCACTTCCCACAACAATGTGATAGATAGCTCCACCTATACCGTCCCATCTTACGAATGAGAGGATTAAAAAAAACGTCATAAGAATATCAACTATTATTTTGGTACGTTTACTGTTCATCATGGTAATCTCCTATAACTCTGATGATTTTTGCCAAGCAACATGTCGCATACGATTAATTGCCGCCAATACTTCAAACTGCCGCGGCATATCCATAAAGCGATGCATGGTAGTAAAAAAGCCTGTATCTATCAAGTTTAAGCCCTCCGCTTCGATTTGTGCATAGAGTGCTTGAACTTTTGAAACAATATCTGCTTTTTGCATGTTAAATTTCCCCGTTGAACTTAATCCTCTCATAGCTAATGCCATTGTTTCTAAGCTGTTTAGCCCTTCATCACTCTTTGCCAAATATCTAAGAATGAAGGCTAAAGCGTTTACTTGAGTCTCTGTTACTATGTCATGAAGATTTCGTATGTCAATGCGCTCGTCCCCGATAATAATAAAGCCTGTATCTGATACAGAAAGCAGTTCACGAGATACGCCTTTAGGATAAGTAGTGAAAACTTTTGACATAGTGCGGTGGTTATCCCAATCATGATGCAGGGTCATTGCACTAATAACAGGCACAAAAGATTTTGCCTTGCTTGTTACTTCACTAATAACAAACTCATCCATCATAAATACGTCATCTGCCACAGTTAGGTATTCACTACTGCCGCCAATAACAAGAATAGTGGATATCCCCATGTCTGCCAGCTCATTTACACGGTCAGTAAATGGGGTGATAGGTTCTCTTTCGATTAGCTTTTTCATTACTGCATCACGAATCATAAAATTTGTAGCAGAGCGATCCTCATCAATAAGCAGTAGTTTTGCACCATAAGAAACAGCTTCCATGATGTTAGCCCCTTGGGACGTGGAACCTGATGCATGTGTTGTTGAGAAGTTCGCCGGATTGCCGTTTGGAATCCACTTAATGAAGGGCGAAATGTTTACATTAGAAACAGCTCGGCCATCTTCTGCGGTAATGGTAACAGCAGTTTTATCTGTGATGCATAACTCACGTCCGTCGCCTTCAACGTGGTTGTAAATTCCTGCGGAAATGGCATTAAGAACCGTGGATTTACCGGAATATCCGCCACCGGTTATAACGGTAACTCCGCGTTTTATTCCCATACCCTTTATGCCCACAATCTCAATTTCGCAGTTTGTTGGACTTTGGAAAGATATAGCAGATTTGGCAGGCTTGTCACTGCCTCTTTCTCGTGCAAGTATGCTTCCATTTGCGATAAAAGCACAATAATCACTATTTTGCAGAAAATCACGAATGACTTGCTGCGTTTGCTCCAGTTTAATTGTTGCATTCAAACCCTTCCCGTTAAACTCTTTAACAAAGCATTCAGTTGCTTCCGGTAGCTGTTTAAGCAACATAGTTTTTGCCCTGTCCAATTTCAAGTATGGCAGTTGAATTTCCATTCGTATACATAGGCACATAATGTCCGGTGGTGGATCATCATATCTGCATACATAAATGATGTTACCTTTCCCATCTCTATAATCCTTTGCAGGAATTAAGGAAAAATA
>WQVX01000098.1 GCA_009785615.1 Defluviitaleaceae bacterium
AGACAGGATTTTCAAATGCCCAAGTTGCAATAATGAGATTGACAGGGATTATCAGGCAAGTATAAATCTATCTCGTTACACTGCGTAAAATGAAGTTCATATAAAATACCGCTCGTTGTGCGGGAATTTAAGCCTCTGGAGTGTTATATCAAACGAAAGTAGCCGCTACTTTGGCAAAATCGGACACGGTGAATGAGGAATAGACTTTTGTAAGGCTCTTATAGAGTTTTATGAAGTTTTGACAACGGCACGATAATGACCGGTCAACAAGTTATAGCTCCCTGATGATTTTTGTTATGGTATAATAATACAATGATATTTATGAAAACTAACAATGTTATAGCTCCCTGATGATTTTTGTTATGGTATAATGACGTGAGGATTCTTCAAAGTGCCCTGTTGGTTATAGCTCCCTGATGATTTTTGTTATGGTATAATTCTCACCGTGATCGTTATGAGATCCGCAGCGTTATAGCTCCCTGATGATTTTTGTTATGGTATAATATAATACCAAACCGTACCATATGGTACACTGTTATAGCTCCCTGATGATTTTTGTTATGGTATAATTCATATTCCCATTAGGAAATGTATGGGAATGTTATAGCTCCCTGATGATTTTTGTTATGGTATAATAGAAAACGGATTCACAGTGCCATAGTCTGTGTTATAGCTCCCTGATGATTTTTGTTATGGTATAATTCATATTCCCATTAGGAAATGTATGGGAATGTTATAGCTCCCTGATGATTTTTGTTATGGTATAATCGCGTCTCTGAGGCAAGAGCAAATCGGCAGGTTATAGCTCCCTGATGATTTTTGTTATGGTATAATGCTGTCGTTGATACTGACATTTTAGATGGCGTTATAGCTCCCTGATGATTTTTGTTATGGTATAATTGGCACGAATATTTTCAATATGAAATGTCTGTTATAGCTCCCTGATGATTTTTGTTATGGTATAATACTTTCGGGGTGGACGTGGCCAGATACGGGGTTATAGCTCCCTGATGATTTTTGTTATGGTATAATTAGAAAAAAGTCGTGAAGGCATAACCAAAAGGTTATAGCTCCCTGATGATTTTTGTTATGGTATAATTATCTGGTTGGACTCACATTCGTCATCGGGGTTATAGCTCCCTGATGATTTTTGTTATGGTATAATAAATAGAGTTAGATTGTTGACGGTTTATTAGTTATAGCTCCCTGATGATTTTTGTTATGGTATAATACTTATAATAAATCATGTTTTATCATTTGCGTTATAGCTCCCTGATGATTTTTGTTATGGTATAATGGAATTCCGAACTGGGCGAAGGCGAAAGCTGTTATAGCTCCCTGATGATTTTTGTTATGGTATAATGCTTGCGACGAAGGAGCAGACGCGCTAATAGTTATAGCTCCCTGATGATTTTTGTTATGGTATAATCCAATGGGACGTAGGCCGCACCTATTCGGGAGTTATAGCTCCCTGATGATTTTTGTTATGGTATAATAAGTGATCTATGATAACATCACGATTACGCGTTATAGCTCCCTGATGATTTTTGTTATGGTATAATTGGAAGTTCTACACCGTGCAGGTAATGCGCGTTATAGCTCCCTGATGATTTTTGTTATGGTATAATACACCCCCTAAAAAACCTGTTGTTTCAACACATAACAGCATTTTAGGGGGTTATTATTTTGCCTCAATATAGGGTCAATTGCTCTGTTTCAAATGTTTTTTCTTCGCTTTTTAGCTTGCCTACTAAAATTTCAATCCCTTGATACTGCTTTTCGGTAATTACAAGTAACCTTATTGAACCATTATTAGGTATGGAGCTATACAACCTTTTTCTATGCTTTGCCACAGCATCTGTACCATTGCATACCCTTGCATAAATAGAAAACTGTATCATGTGATATCCATCATTTAGCAAAAAATTGCGAAATTTAGTTGCAGCCTTCCTTTGAGATGCTGTTGTTACAGGAAGATCGAAAAATACAATTAGTCTCATAAATTTATTCATATTTATGAAGTTCTAAAAACATAAGCTCCGGGAGAAGTAAATCCTTACGTTTTTCCATCAATACAGATGAGAAGCTTTTTACTGCAAGTTCAATTGCGTATGAAAGGCTATATTTTTTGCCATCTACCAAGATGTTATAATTTATTAAGTTAACAAGGCTTCTTTTTATCTCCGGAGTAAGCTTTGTATCACTTGTGGCATTTTCTGCTGCAAATAAATCTACAATAGGACGGAAAGGTTCTATAAAATCATCCGCTAGGTTAAATTGGTTTAACTGTGAATGATGTTGTATTCCAAATAAAGGCATTAATCCATATACAGACAAAGTACGAGCCACACAACCACGTACAATTGCATATCCGTAATTAAGCCATCCATTTCTACAATCTAAATCATCACCTCTTGTAACGCCATCACCAAATAAAGCAGAAAAATACTTTGCCGCAGCGTGCCCCTCTGTATACCCGCTATCTCCGGATTTTACAGATTTAGATATACGTTCCAGCTCTAAAGCATCTTCTTCGTATCCTTGTAACGATAGGCATTTAGCTTGATTGCTTATCTTGGATATAACAATTTGTTGCCAAAGACGTTTTTTAGCCGGGATGCTTAAATCAAGTTGCCTTTTGGTAATTTCATGCTGCCGAGAATGTTGCAAATAAGGCAACAAAACGGCACAAGGCATATGAAATTCATCACATATAAATAAGGCAACACTACTCTTTGCTAATGCTCCTATTAAGGCTGTGCTTAAAGAGCTTTGCGGGCTTTCTATTAGGATAGTATCTATGTCCTCAATTGGCACAGTGTCATTTATAGTATCATTTTTTATGCATAATTGCCTGTTTTTAAGAGATAATTTAACATCACTACCTATTACAATACTACGATATGCCATGGCTCCCCTCTCTTTTATTCTCAAAAAAACCTTTACGTTCTTCTTTGCCGGATTGTGATATATTACCCAGTACATCTACTTGACATTTTTTTAACTCCAATAAGGTTTTTGCGCCTGTGCTTTCTATAATATAGCTGTTATCATGCTTGATAATTTTAATGGATCCCGTTGAGCTGGTTGTGCCCTTATAGTATGCATAAGTTTCTTGCACGGAACAAATTTCAGGCAAGCTACTATTTTTATGAACAACTTTAAAATCCAAGGATTTCTTATGCTTCAAAAAAATAAGGTCGTTGGAGTAAAGTGAGAAGATAAAATCATTATCATCCATCTCTTTCCACTCTTCAAATGGCTTATTAGCTACTATTGCCTTATTGGGCAGTACTGCTTTTAAAGTATCTGCAATATAAATGGGAACCAGATAATATCCATCTTCCGGAATATAAAACACATCAACCCTAACCATACTGTCATTATCTGCACTGCCCTTACCACCATGTACTTTTACATCAAGGTTGCTTTTTTCTAAAATCCTCACTTTTTTAACCAAGCGTCCATCCGTAGGTCGGCGAAATTCTTTAACAAAGGCATCCTTGCCATACTTAGTTAATTGTTCTTTTAAAGCATTATAAAGGAGCATGTCCTCTTCCGGGCGGTAGTAGCTTTCAATTTCTCCATCCTTACCTAATTTTAATGCAGTAAGGGATACTCTTTTTATTTGATTTCCATCTTCTGATATGCCTTTTATTGTTTCTTTATGCGCAGCTCCTGTCACTTTTCTGGAAGGCGCACGGGATACAAAAATTTCCTTAATAGCTTTTTTACTGTTTGGATCTAACTCTTCGGGAGGATAAGTAAGCAGTAGTGGTTGCAGATTTTTAATAGCATTTAAAGGATCTGTACATAGTCTTGCCTGTAACTCCTCTGAAAAATACTCCCAAGGCTTTGGAAATTTCTCTTCTTTTTCCGGTTTGTTGCTTTTATTCTTGTATCGTAATTCTTTTCTTTGCGACTGCTTGGTTATTTGTTGAATCATACCTTGCGTTGCACATGCCACTACCAAGGCATCTATAGCATGGTGTAAATCTCCATCTTCACGGATTTTGTTTAAGCCTAAACGCTTCCGTATCTGACTTGTAATCGCTCCGTTTACCGGCATAACGTGCCGTTTTTGATTACTTAAAAAAGGCGAAAATTCCAGGTTATTACGTAGATAGTTATACATAAATGTTGTAATAGTTTGGGTGTCTGTTAAATTTCTTTGTATAAAACCTTCCTTGTCTTTTTCAGTTAAAGCTTCTTTACGCAGGGCATTTTTCTTTTTCCAATGATGGTTAGAGCTATTTACCCTTAATACAAAATCATCCTTTTGCTTACCTGTTAAATATTCCATTGGAAGGAGGTCGCCTTTTTGCTGATTTTCCCTAGCCAACACAAGAACTTTATTTTTATAAGTATCGTCATATGAAATACTATAAGGGATAATATGGTCTATTTCGTAACTTGGGCCAAATAGCTTTTCTATCTTCATAACTTCCCCGGAATATGCGCATATGCCATCCTGGTCTTGCCAAAGTTTAAATTTAACTAGATCCTGCCCTTTAGGGTTGGATACATCATGTTCGTTTCTAATCCGTTCCATTGCTTTTTCATTTTTATCTCGGTTCTTTAACATCCCTTTTTCTGCTTTTTTGCGATCTTCATAACTTTTAGCCATTTCTCTTGTAAGTTCAATATTAATATATACGGGCGGAATTTTATTCATATCTCTTATAATGGCATTTACAACTTTTGCACATTGGGAAAGTGCCCGCCTAGCTACCGGGCTTGTAATTTCTTTTTCAGATTCTTTTGCTAAATCCTCAAGGGAAATGGTTACTTTTCGTTCCTTATCTTCATCTCCTTTAAAATCATACCCTGCTGCTAAACAGGCTTTGTCATATGTCAATCCTTCTTCTAAGAAAGGAATTATTTTATCCATTGCTTTTATAGATAGGTTTCCAAATGTTGAAAATTCTAAGCCACCTTCAATTAATGCATCTATCACAAGCGTTTCAAAGCCGGACTTTTTTAATTCCTCTATTAACTTGGCGTCATTTTTGTAAAGTGAAAAAATTCCGGCTATTTCATTGCGTTGAGAAATATCAATAGATATATTGCCCAAGGCTTTATTCATTTTATGATATGCTGAAAGATACTTGGATTTTTTATTTTTATATGCGTTATCAAGTTCTTCTTGCCTCTCGGCCGGGGTTAAGAGGCGTTTAACTCCTTCATCTTCTACTCGCATATGGTTTATTTTTTGCAATAGATTAAACCGTTCAAATGTATAGGAGGCTTTTGGGGCACGTGTTTCACCTTTCTCAAGAGTGCATTCCCCTACTAATTTTTCAAAATCTACTTTATAAGGGCTGTCAGTACCGTCTGATTGCTTACCGGGGCCTTCATCAAAAGCGCGTTGGCCGGACAAAATTTGGCAATATTTTTCTTCTATATCCTCAGAACAAAATTTATTGCCTAAATTGCGTTGTGCAGCAAAAATTTTATGAACTTCATCCAAAACCATATCCCGCAGTACTGTATTACTGTAATCCCCTTCTTTATTACGCTTTACACTTTTATTGTGAAACATTTCTGCAACCGTTCTGTAATCATTTTTATCCATAAGTTCTTTATTTGCTTTAGTGGCAGTTTTTAATTCTCCATCTTGTCCGCCTTTTTCGCTTTTTCTGTTAGATTTAAAGCCCCTTCTTTGGGATAGGTGAATGAGTATGCGCGCAAGCTCTTCATTGCTTACAATTCTATCTAATGCATCTACCCTAAGCTTGTATATGTCCGGTAAAATTCCATCATACAAGGATTTGATCTGATTTTCGCTAACCAATCCGCTTTTTACAAATAATTTACGGATACGTTCCTTTCGATGAGCTTTTCGCCTTAATCTCCGGCGCATACCTCGTGCTTCTCTGCGAGGAGCTGCAAGAGATGCCCCGGTTTTGGGCTGTTCTGCTTTATCAAATATGCGTGAACCCATTTTTATAATCCTAATTGGGTCGTCAGCTTCATTTAATTTTACTGTTGCAAAACCTACAGAAGCTATTCCTACGTCTAGTCCTATGCCGTAACGCATTGTAATTTTCTCCTTCCTTTTAAACAGATAACGCCCTGCTATAGAAGCAGGGCGTTAGAGCTGTACGGTGTACCTTGTTAAAGGCAACCTTATTATAGCGACCTGATGACCTTTGTTATGGTATAAAAGTCAACAAGCAAATTATAACAATATTTTGCAAAAAAAGCAAGCGGTTTTTGGGTTTAAATTTTCATGAAATCTAACATAGTGTGATTTAACATATTCCTTTATTTTTGTTAGTGGCAGGTCTATTGCATTCTACTTGTTAAAACGCTATATTTAGACTGTAAACGTAATTTCTAAGAGGGAGGCACTTATGCATAAAAAAAGATTATGGAAACTGCAAGCCAAGAGCCTTGTAGCGGTTGTTATAATAACAATTATGTTTTCGATAACACCGGTATGGGCTAACACAAGCAATGGAATGTCTAACGAGGCAGATGTTAACAACGATTGGAAAATTGGTATTATGACTGACCATGCGTGGGGATGGGGGCACGAATATCAGGCCGCTGCAAGAATGCAAGAGCAGTTTGGATCTGACCGCATTATCAAGAACCCACATTCTTTTGCCTATTGGAATGTAACGGAGATCATAGCAAATACATTAGCTTTAGCAGAAGCCGGTGCTCAAGCTATTATATTTGCACCAACTCTTCCATTTACTATGGAGGCTATCCAAGCGACTCGTGAAATATTGGGTGATGATATACTTTTTTTTGCTGTAATGTCTTCTATGTATCCGTATCCGGTTGAATATCTCTTCTATGCAGATGTTATGTTGACACATGATCATGCTATGGGCAGACCCATAGTAGAACAAGCTTATAGGATGGGGGCGGATACGTTTGCGCACATTTCGTTTCCGCGTCATTTGAATATGAGAGGCATTGCCTACCGTCGTGAGCAGATGATGGAAACGGCTGCCGAATTGGGAATAAAATGGGTTGATATAACAGCTCTTGATTCCATGAATGTGGGATTACTTGATGCGCGTTCTTTCACTTATGAAAATGCACCTCTTTGGATTAAAGAGCTTGGCCAGAATACAGCGTTTTTTGCTACTCCTTGTGCTATACAGTCATCTTTAGTTGCCCAAATTATATCATATGGAGGCTTTTCCCCGTCACAATGTTGCCCCATTCCTTTTCATGTTTTCCCTGATGTTTTTAATATTTCTATGGAAGGACACGAAGGTGATGAAAATTTCCTTGTTTACCGAATTCGAGAAGAAGTCAATGCCCGTGGTGCTGTTGGGCGTATTTCTATCCGGCCGGTAGCTGTTGATACGTTAGCGGTTGAAGTGGGCGTTTTATATGCGATTGAATATATAAACGGAAACACAAATGGTCGTAATGATAATGATGTCCTTCGTCAGATAGTTGATGAAGTGGCCGCTTCTTATGGAATAACCGCCAAGTTGAGTAACCGACGATTGGAGGGCGGTACTATAGTTGAAAATTTCTACGCAGTGCTTCTTGGTTTTGTTGACTTTTAATAGGAATGCCTTTGCACGCAAAAAGGCGTGCAGGTGATGATCTCCGTCTAAATTTTAGGCGGATTTTTTATTTCACTTCTTTAACTTTTCCCAAGAAATAATTTTAAACAGCTTCTTATAAAATAGAGGTGGCGCATAGGAGAGGGTTGAAACTATGAAAAATCATTTAAATGTAGTAGCAAGCTCTTACGACAAAGCTATAGAGCTAGGGAAAAAAGGAATCGACTTATATAAAGATTTACCGGATCATCTAAAAGATGAACCCGATTATCACTTGTTTGAAAAAGCCGGAGCAGAAGGCTTGGATTCTAGCAGCGGAGATAAAAGAATTAAAGAGTATTTGTCTCCCGTACAAAACATGTACTTTATAGACCTTGGGTGTTGTCTTAACCTTATGTTTAACGGATATGCTGAATGGCCATCAATTTATCACGGGGTTGATATAAGTAGCGAAACTATTAAACTACTTAAAGAGTATTCAGCAAAAAACAACCTGAATGTAGGAGAATTATTTTGTGGCAGCATACACAAAACACCTTTTGATGCTAACTATTTTGACTTTGGTGCGTGCATAGGCGTTTTGGAATATTTTGAAAAAGATTTTGTCTCAGAAGCTCTTGCAGAAGCTTATAGAATACTTAAACCGGGCGGAAAATTTGTACTGGATATCCCAAACAACAATGGTAAAATGCGCCGCTTTATGAATTTAGTTGAGTTGTCCATGGGCAGACCCTGTAGATTTGATATGCTCCCTCGTGAGTTTGAAGAGATATTGCTTAAATTTTTCGAAATTGAAAAATCTGAAGAAGTAGATGCCGTAGCCATGATTTTATATTTTCTAAAACGACGAAAAAAGAGTTGAATACAGCTTTCTAAAAAATTCTTTCCCTTGTGCCTTGGTTAGTTTGTGGCTTATCATAACCATATCACCGACACGACGGAGGATTGATGCCCATGAAATACCGTAACGCAACAGAAATATTGCCCTTGCAATTATTACAAGAACTGCAACAGTACGCACAAGGCGAAACGCTTTATATCCCAAAGGTTAAACGCAGATCTTGGGGAGAAGGGACAGGGGCAAAAACATTCTATTCTAAACGCAACTTTGATATCCGAAATCGGTTTTTGCACGGAGTTGATATGGAAAAACTAAGCAATGAATATTCCATCTCAGAAGAGGCGGTGAAAAAAATTGTCTATAAAAAAGGAGATGTTATTATGAACGCAAACGAAACAGACTATGGAAAATATTTCTGGCAAAACGACTTAGTGCGAATACGCCGTTCAAAACCGGATGATTGGAAGCATCATCAGCACCCAAGCTATGATAGCGATGAGCGTTTCTTCTCAGATTATGAACAAGAATTACCGCAAGACGAAGATCTAAGGAAAGAAAGCTGGGAAAATTACATTAAAGCAAATTGGAATAGCGATGAGCGGATTCTTCTTGCATTTGAAACACATGACGGCAAGTATGTGGGCGGTGGTAATCTTCATGGCATAAATGAACGCAACGGTACATTTGGAATGTTTGTTAGTGCAGAAGAAGAGCGTTATGCCATTGCAGGGGCAACGCTTATGCTAAATTATGCCTTTAATGAACTTAGGCTAAACAATTGCCATACAGGTTTTATTGAGAACGATACGATTTATCAACCTGTATTTGTAAAATTAGGTTTTAGGCCGGAAGGAACAAGACGGCAACAAGTGTTCCATAAAGGGCAGTACTGGAACGAGAACCTTTATGGACTATTAGCTGAAGAATTTAATGCATAAAAGCAATAATAAAAAAGCTATATTCAATTCTTGAGATATTGAATACAGCTTTTTTATTTTTACGGCAAATATCTTGTAAAAAATTCATTTATTTCAAGCATAAGTAAAGGGTCAAGAGTCAGGTAAACGTGATCGCTGCGGTTAGGATAATACCTGGATACAAACACTGCATTAGGGTTACTTATTCTTTCCCTATGCGCAATTATCCCGGCTCCGTTGTATGACACCACATTATCATCTCTGCCATGAATAATCTTTACAGGAATGTCCGCACTGTTTATCCCTTCAATGGCACACAGCCCGGCGTAGTCACCAAAAAGTATTCTCTGGTATGCCCAAAGATATGGAGTGACAAGGACAGCAAAAGGGCCAATCATAAGCCCGGCTCCCTCTTGAAGCATCATCAAAGGCTCTGCGTAACCTGCAAGGCTTACAACTGCATTGATATCATGGTCAAAGTTTAACACTGCGGTAACTGCAAAGCCGCCCCAGCTATGACCATACAACATTATGGGAAGCTCTCGGTTTTGGCTTGCAATATAATTTAGAGCCGCATTAAGGTCGATAGCTGATTGCGGAAGCCCTCTTGTACCGCTGCCTTCGCTATTGTGGCTTCCGGTCTTATCAAATGTAAAAACTCGCCATCCATTATCTACAAAAAACATAATCTCTCTTAAATAACTTAGGCCACCGCCTCCAAGTCCATGAGATATTACAATCAAGCCCCGGTCGTTATCTTCTCCAAAAATATAACCTGTAAGCCTATTTTGCCCGGAATAAAAGCCGGTTAGCCTATGCTCGTATTCTAAAAATCCTCTGTATGGCTCAACTCGTCTGCCAAAGCTTACATTGTATAATGCTATGGTCAAAATCATTAGAAGAATAGCAAGTTTTAAGCCCCAAGAGAAGATTCCGGTAATCAAATGTTTTAATTTTGGCATGGCTTTCACCTCTTCTTAAATAGTAAGTCTATTATACAACAGACTGTTTGGTGGGTAAACGGTATAAAAAAACCGCCTAAATTTTAGGCGGAAATCAGCACTTGCATAATTTACAAGTACATGTTACTATCTGTTTATAAGTTTAGCTTGCTGTAGCATGAGAAGTTCGCTACAGCGTTCGGAAGGGTACTGGACATACGCCAACCGACGCTTGCAGGGATGATTGACAACATCATCCGCACACAAACACAGGAAACCTATCGCTGTAGTAATAGGCATTATACTCTATTTCCGCTTGTAGTACAAGAAAGGCGCGAAAAGGCCGCGGGAAGCAGAGTTGTGTTTATTATACAGATGGATTTATAGGTGTGCTTGATGTTTGAGTCCTTTTACATATTGTTTTATTTTATGATAATTGGGCGTGTGGGTGATTTCAACCTTTAGGGTTGACTCCCTGCACGCCTTTTTGCGTACCTACTCCATTGGCAAATATATTTTGCACTCAAAATAAGCATAGCAGTTCACTTGATCGTAGGTTCTTGCTATGCACGAGATAAAAACGGAAAAGTAACTTTGTTATCTGCTAAAATATTTTCCTTTCCATCCAGCACAAAAAATGTTGAGTCTTTTTCAATCGCTTTTTCAATAGTGTAACCGGTTTCACTACTAGGTGTAAAACCTAATGTTGCAGTATGGATACCCTCAGAAGCAATAATTCCAAGAATATCGCCTAAATCGCAATGATTTTTTGTATATACATCATAACAAAATATATCGCTGTTTTCTTGTTCCGCTATAACAACCGCATCATATTTTTCGACGTAATATATATTATCGCTCAAAAAGTTTATACAATGGAACATCATTGAACCAATATTTTTATCTATCGCTAACAGGGCAAAAGGATTAGATTCTATATGTTTTTCAATGAGTAAATCAACATCCTTTTTGATTGATAGGTCAATTTTTCTAAAATCACCACTGCGTTTTGTAACAGGCATACTATACCTGTATTCATGTGCCGGAATAAATCCAAATTTAGGATAAAAATTAATCACAGAATCATTTGCATAAAGATATATGCAATCGCATTTTTTATGCAATTCTTCCAAAACTAATTCCATTAACCATTTACTTAATCCTTGCTGACGATAATCGGGATCAGTTGCAACAGTGCTTATTTGAATATATTTTTTTGAATTATTATGCCACTTAAAATTATTTATTGCTACTCCAACACTTGAGATAGCAACATCATCTAAAAATAATGTGTGGGGAATAAAATTGTTTCCTGAATACCCGGATTTGTACCACGGTATAAAATCAAGTCCAAACACTTTATATGTTAAGTTAAAATAACTATTCCTAAGTTTATCATCTTTAATAGCATTTATAGTATTTGAAACAAAATTAAATGTTTGTCCGTTAATAGAAACTTCCATATATTTGTCCTCCGGCATATTTAAAATTTGTATGATTATAACACATTTTGTTCTTGTCCTAAAATGAACTTAACTTTATATTTTTTAAAATATCCACAATTTCATCAATTTGCTTCGCCTCGCGTATTTTTTTAAGCAATCCTTTATCACTAATCAAATCGGAGAACTGCTTTAGTGCATTAAGATGTGCCACCTTAGTAGGAGTACA
>WQVX01000099.1 GCA_009785615.1 Defluviitaleaceae bacterium
AGGTATTATTAAATTGAAGGGTAGGAAACGAAAATCCAACAAATAATAAAAGCGCGTAGGGATAATGACAAAGTTCGTCATAATCACTCACGCGCATAAATTCAGCTTTAGGATAATCCTATGAGGGCACCACATGCAAACCTGTAGCAATACAAAACAAACCTCATTAACATTCGACCAACGCCCATATTTAAAATGCACAAAAAAATATGGAGTTGAAAACAAAGCCGGTTTATAGTATACTAACAAACATTGCAGCGGCAAGCTAAACTTGTGCCTGTAAGTGATATACTCAATCACCTACAGCCTCCGTGACACTCGCTCAAAAGTGTCGCGGACGTTGCACCGAAAGGCAAGCCTTTTTCTAAGTTTTCATTTCAAAAACATTCTAACACTTTCCTTGGAATAATTCAATAGATTATTTCATTTTTTTTGTAAATTTTTGTGATTTATTTAGAAGTTGTACTTATTATGCAACTTTGATGACTTATCCACTGAAAATTTTATTTTCGCGAAGCATTGACACGTCCAAAACACAAGTATATAATCATGGCAATAAATACAACTTGTTAGGTGAGGCTCCTAGAAGAACACAGGCTACTGCCCTAAAATGTCGAGAGACGCCACAGGGTATAACAGGCATAGTCGGATTAAGGCGTGCTTAATGTAGCTGATTGGGTTTACCCAAATCTACGTCTTTTAGTGCTAAAACTCATACGAGGGGTTGGTAGTTACATGTCTTATATGCTGACATTTGCGCACTTTATTTTTGCAACTGTGTTGCTAAATTTGTGTTTACAGTGTAATTTTAAAAGACTGATTGCGACCCCCTTGAGGTCGTTTTTTTATTGTATTTATCGCAATTTCAGCAAAAACTATGGCCAACCGGTTCCAATTTGTCATCGGTTGAATGAGGGTAACACTATAAACCAAGATAGTTTTAATATGACTAAATAAGGAGAACGCACATGAATTTGTTAGAAGCAATAATGTTGGGGTTAATTCAAGGATTATCAGAGTTTTTGCCTGTTTCAAGCTCGGGGCATTTGTTGGTTTTTCATCATATTTTTGGTATAACAGCAGAGGATAACCTAACGTTTATCATAGTACTTAATATGGGAAGCTTAATACCACTTTTATTTGTTTTTCGTAAAGATATTTGGGCGTTAATAACTAATCCTTTTCAAAAGACCACAGCACTGCTTATTATTGCAACCATTCCACTTATTATAGTAACTTTGCTTTTTGAAGGATTTATAGAATCCACATTCCATTCTATACAATTTTTACCATTAGGCTTTATCATCACGGGCGTAGTTTTATTACTTTCGGACAGACTAAAAAATAATGTGAAAGATATTAAAGATATGAGTTTGCTTGATGCTGCCTTGGTTGGCTGTGCGCAAGCATGTGCAGTTTTTCCCGGGATATCACGATCCGGGAGCACACTTACAGCTACAATGGCTAGAGGTGTAAATCGTGAAAATGCTGCAACATTTTCTTTCCTTATGTCCATTCCGGCGGCTTTTGGTGCTTTAGTATTTCGACTAAGCCGTATTTTAGCAAACCCGGAATTGATTGAGGGCTTAAATTTTATTAATTTGGGAGCCGGTTTTATAACAGCGGCAGTATCGGGATATTTTGCAATAAACTTCATGCTTGCTATTATCAAAAAGGCCAAACTTAAATATTTTGCTTTTTACTATGTATTTGCATTAGCTATATTTGTAATTTTGGTACTTTAAATAAATTTAACATAATGGAGGTTGTAGTTATGAAAGAAAAAATTTTGAACTACATCGAAAGTAAAGACATGGAAAGTTTAAAATCTCTACTCGCAGATGCTGAAGAGCTGGAAATTTTACATGCCTTTCATGACCTTTCTGCCGAAGATCAAGTTAAAGTGTTTAGATTGCTTGCAAAAGATAATGCATTGGCCTTGTTTGAAGAATTAGATACAGACGAGCAGCAAAACCTCCTTCGATCCTTTACAGATGAAAAGACAATAGAATTTGTTAATGAAATGGCTCCGGACGATAGGGTAAAGCTATTAGAAGAGCTACCCGCAAGCGTAACAAAGAAATTAATTAATTCATTGTCGGCAGAAGAAAGAGAAGTAACTAATGCGTTAATGGGTTATAAACCGGAAACCGCAGGCCGCGTTATGACTACTGAATTTATCTCATTAAGCAGGGATATGACAGCAACCGAAGCATTAGAAAAGGTGCGCAAACAAGCAAAGGAAATGGAGACCGTTTACGCCCTTTACATTACAGACCCTGCTAAAAAATTGGAAGGTGTGCTTTCTCTTAAAGATTTGGTTTGCGTTGAAGGTAGTTCCAAAGTTGAAGATATTATGGCTAAAAAGCCCATAAGCGTAGTAACGGATGATGACCAGGAAGTAGTTGCAAGAACTCTGCAAGAGCTTGACCTCTTAGCCTTGCCGGTTGTTGATAAAGAAGGACGCATGGTAGGGATAGTTACTATAGATGATGCTGTAGATATTTTAGAAGAAGAGGCCACAGAGGATATTTACGATGCGGCAGGTCTGGCAGATATCACAGGCAGTGAGGCCGACCGCAGTGAAGTTTTGATAAAAGGAAGTCTATGGAAAATTTGGAGAGTGCGCCTACCATTTTTACTTATAACTCTTGCTGCGGGGCTATTTTCCGGTGTAATAATTGAAGGATTTGAAGAAGCCTTAGAGTCGATTGCCGTTGTAGCTATATTTATCCCTCTAATTATGGATATGGGCGGTAACGTAGGTACTCAATCTTCTACAGTATTTGCTCGTGGAGTTGTACTTGGACATATCAATGTAAAAAGCTTTTTAAAGCCCTTTTTAAAAGAAGTTGGAATTGGATTAAGTATGGGTGTGTTTATAGGAATAGCCGCTGGATTGATAACTTCTGTTTGGCAAAGTAATTATCCTTTACTTGGAGTTGCTGTTGGGCTTTCGTTGGTTGCAACTATGACTTTAGCTGCGTTGCTTGGCTTTTTAGTTCCGTTTATTCTTATTAAATTTAATGTAGACCAAGCAGCAGGGTCAGCACCTATTATTACTTCAATAAAAGATATTGCAGGACTTGTTATTTATTTTATGTTTGTAAGCATATTTTTGGGGGCTATGTTATAATAGTGTTAAAAAAATATTTGGTATTTTATGTAAAAGAATTTTTATGCTAAAGGGACTCGAGAATTTCCTCAAGTCCCTAACTAAAACTTTACACTTTTTGGAGGATTAATATAATGAAAAGGAATTTACATACAATTCGTAAATTACGTAACAGGCGGCTGTTCATAAAATATTTTTCTATCTCTTTTACAGCTATATCAGCGTTGATTATCTGTGGGGTGCTGGGAGTAATGTTTTTGCAAAGTAACATTCGTCCACCTTCCATACCAAATACCGTGGATGTAATGTCTCAGACTGCTGCATTTAAACCTGATGTTGCTGAATTCCCTAATAATAACTATATTCCTGCTCCTGCTTATGTTATGCCGGAGCCGGAGGATGTGTATCTTAGTGAGATACCAATAATACATTCACTTGAAGGTTTAGAACGCAGGCCAAACTTTTACACCGTTTTGGTTTTTGGGCTAGATGAAGGAAATAATGTTGATGCAATTATTGTAGCTGCTTATGATGCTGATGCGCGAAAAGGATACATAGTCAGTATTCCAAGGGATACCCGTATAGATGTACAGCGTAATTCCCGCAAAATTGTTTCTTCATATCCGGTAGGACTTTTGCGTAACAATGGCGATCATGCCGGTGGTGTAGAGCAATTGAAGATGGAAATACAAACACTCATTGGCTTTCGCCCGGATTTTTACGTTAGTGTAAGTGAAGAAATTATTGTTAGCATAGTGGATGCAGTAGGGGGCGTAGAAATATATGTGCCTTTCCATATGCGTTACGATGACCCATATCAGGATCTGCACATTGATATCCCGGCCGGGATACAAACATTAAATGGGGAAAACGCATTAAATTTTGCTCGTTATCGTTTGGGCAATGACCGCCGTTATACAATTACCGATTATCAACGTATCGAACATCAACAGCAATTGGTGGCTGCACTGTTGCATGAGCTACTGACCCCACGTACTTTGCTTAGGGTTCCACGATTAGTTAGGGCTTATCAAGACAATGTGGATACAGATTTATCTTTGGGAGAAAAGCTATGGTTTGCAAGCCAGCTTTATAATATTGGCGACATTAGTGCTCTGTCCTCATATACTCTGCCCACAAGGGGAACCGGTGGCCCACCTTCTTGGTACGAATTGCCGGACAGAGCCGGGATATTAGCATTAGTTAACCGCACAATCAACCCCTTCACCCAAGACATTACTGCGGATATGGTGCGGATTGCGTCTTAGCCCCTAAAATAAGCGTGTAATGGCCAGCATAATTAATACCAAACCAGCCAACCAAGAGATGTTAACCCGTAACCGTTGTGCAGCAGTGTTGCCCAGCCAGCCCCCCAGCCATATTGCAAGACCATTAGCAATAAGTGCAAACAAAACAACCGCCCATCCATTGATCCCAAGTAAGGCCGCACCAAATCCAACAGCAAAACCATCTAAGGATAAGGATATTGCCAGCACTGTTGCTTCTTTAGTAGATAAGCATTCTGAAGCATCAACATCTGCTGCCTCCGGGTTAGCATATAAGTGAAGGATAAGTTTAAAATTAAATAGTGATAACTCAAGTTCTTTGTTTAGATCTGTGTGCTTTCTAATGATTGATTTGGTGATACTGTCTAACAGTTTGATTAGTCCAATTGCGAACAAAATTACAAAGGATATTATCATTGCAAATGATGAGGAAATATATTGAGCAAGTATTGACCCAAGTAAAAATGAAAATCCCATAACACCTGTGCAAATTAAGTTGATAATATACCCTGACATTCGGGGTATTTTTATTTTTTTGCTTCCATAAGCAAAAGTTGCGGCTAAAGCGTCCAAGGAGACTATTGCCGCTAAAATTGCCGCTTCAATCATCTGAAAAAACACTCTACATCACTACCTTTAATATACCATTATGCATAAAATGGCATTAGTTGTTTGGGTATTGTATGCAGATTGCTTGTATATGTTGCCAATTATATCCCTAAGTCTACAAAAATCGCCATTAATCCGTATATAATGAGCGCAACCCCGGAAATAACATGGCTTAAAACAATCGGGATTCGTTTCACATAATTGGTTCTAGCCAAATAAAATGACAGTGCTGAATAGCCAAAATGAGCAAATGCAACTGTCAGAGGAATAAGAAATGTTGAATTGGGCAGGAAAATAAATGTAATACCCATGGTTATTAACATTGCTTCTACACTCATTACAAACCCAACAAGTACTATTGTTTTAAGCGAAGTTTCCACTTCTTCCGTAATTCCTTTGCGGCGTTTGATATATTCGTATATAAAGTATTGTAAAATGCACCAAAGTCCAAGTGTGATAAACGCAAATCCTACAAACAGGTCAGTATCAAATTCAATTAATTCATAAATTCTTCCTGCAATTAAATAGCCAATAATACAAAGTCCCAAAAGAAATCCATTAATTATAGCAAGATATAAAAATTTACATCTCTTTTGCAATCCAAGCGAAAGTCCAATAAAAAATGCATCCACTGATACGATAAGTCCGGATAAAACGGGCAAAAACATAATAGTTCCTCTCTCTCTGGCAGATCTCTAAGATATAGATCCAGACACTATTCCTTGCACTAATGTATGCCAAGCTTGCTTGAATGGTTACGTATTTGGTATTTGACTTTTTACTGCTAGTGAACTACAAACATACATATATTCCATTCAAGCGATACATTCACCTGTAAATTTCCATAGTAATGGTGATAAAAAGGGTAATTTTGCGCAAATTTCGTCATTGTTCGACAAATGCGCTAAATTGTATAATGAAAAGAATGTAGCAGTTTCATTTATATAGTTATAAAAATGTGAAATCAGGAGGAAATGTTTTGAAATCTATCCGAATAAAATTACTTGCACCAATTTTATGTTGTATAATAATAGGGGGTGCATTTATAGGTGCTATCAGCTTTGTAACAGCTTCCAACGTAATACTTAATACTGTTAATGCTGACGGTTTGCGCTCCGCTTACAACTTGCATCAATCTATTGAACGAGTTATCACCATGGCAAGATTTGACTTAGATACGGTTGTTTCAACGCCTTATATCTCGCAACTTATGTCTGAAGGTATAGGTGAAGATATAATAGAAAATCATATGACAAAACTTATAAGTCGCTACCCTTCATTTTATAACAGTATGATTGTGCTAAATACCGCAGGGTACATAGTTGCAAGTACATCAGGAAGCTCCGGACTGTACAGGGGCGACCGTCAATATTTTATGGATAGTGTGCAAGGATTAAACCATATTTCACCCATAGAAACAAGCCAGACAACCGGTGCGCTTTCGTGGTTTATTTCTATACCGGTGTATGACGATAGTGGGACAATTATTGGCGTAGCTATGGCTTCTATGAATGTTGTGGCAGTTAATGCAACACATGTGGTTCCTACTTCATTAATGGGAGGCAATGGGTACGGTAAGATTGTTAACAGCGATGGTATAATTGTTGGACACAGAGATATCCAATTGCTGGGCGAAACCATATCCTCAGAAATGTTACAAAAACTTTCAGCAAACAATTCCGGTTCATCTTTTGAAATAGCATTAAATGGTGTTTCATATATGGCTTTTTTAGAAATTAGTCAGTTTACAGACTGGTTTATCATTGTTCTTTGTCCTATCAACCTTTATCTATCTGATGTAAATGCATTGGCACAGATAATTGCATTAATTACAATTGCTGTTGTACTTGTGTTAGCAACTGTCTGCCGGTTTGTAATAAACAGATTTACCAAAACTTTAAGAGCCATCACTTACTTTGCCAAAGATGTATCTGAAGGGAATCTTAATGTAAATACCGGCAATATCCATACTTCTGATGATGAGATAGGTCAACTTTTTAAAGCGTTTTCAGCAGTAGTAAACACTATAAAATCTCTAACACAGGAAATTGAAGTTTTAAATTATGAAACACATACTATTGGTAATCTTGAATACCGCGCCAATTCTTGCAAATACCAAAATGCATATAAAGAAATGCTGGATAATGTTAATAACATTGTTTCCAACAGCACACAAGATACTGTAATCGCGCTGGGTAAACTTGAGAAAGTTATAAATGGTGATTTTGATGTGCATATTCCTGATATGCCCGGGCAAAAGATGATGATTCCAAACACTCTGCGTTCTGTTACTGCAAATTTAAAGGATATTCACAGTTCTATAATCACCCTTTCTGAACATGCGGCCAATGGGCGGTTTGATGTTAAAACGGATTCTTCCAAGTTCACCGGGAATTGGGCCGAGCTTGCGAGTTCGCTTAACAGCTTAGTTTTTGCCGTTGCAGAACCAATGGCGGCTATTGAAACATCTCTAAGCAGCATGAGTGCGGGCCATTTTAAAGATGCCGGAATAGAAAATACTTTTAACGGCACTTTTGAAAATGTGAAAAAAGCTCTCAATACCACTGCTACGGATATAATTAAAGGATATGTAGATGAAATTACTTCAACATTGCATAAAATGGCAGATAATAATTTTAGTGTAGGAATTGACCGTCACTATGTTGGTGATTTTAGCTCTATAAAAGACTCAATTGGACTTATTGCCACTTCTGTCAGCTCTCTTGTTAGCGAAATTCAAAGTACAACAGCACAGGTGGAAACAGGCGCAGGCCAAATTTCAAAATCTACCCAAGGATTAATGGCTAATTTTGAAGAACAAGCTGCTGTTATGAGTGAAGTAATGTGCGCAATCACAATCTTAACCGAAAAAACACAAAAAAATGCTGCCGATGCACACTCAGCAAGCAGTCTGTCCGAACAAGTACAAGATGTTGCCAACACAGGAAGTCAACATATGAAAGATATGTCAGCGGTTATGGAAGAAATTAAACTTTCATCATCAGAAATAGCCAAAGTTGCAAGCATTATAGAGGGCATAGCTTTTCAAACCAATTTATTAGCTCTAAACGCTTCTGTAGAAGCCGCCAGAGCAGGAGAGCACGGCAAAGGCTTTTCTGTCGTAGCAGACGAAGTTAGGAATCTTGCAGGCCGAAGTGCCAATGCTGCCCGCGAAACATCAGAGATGGTTGCCAAATCCTTAGAACGTGTTAATGAAGGTGTGGCAAAATCTGTAGAAACAAATGAAGCACTGCAAAAAATTGTTGAAGTAACAGCAAACGTAACCGGTGTAATATCAAATATAGCCAATGCTTCCGGCCGGCAAGCTGAAGAAATAAGCAAAATTCAAAATAGCATGGAAGCGATTTACCACGGCTCATCTAACAATACCTTTACAGTACAAAACAATGCTTCCGTCAGCGAAGAATTATTGAGCCAAGCCAATACGTTAATGACATTGGTTGCCAAGTTTAAGATAGGCAGAAGATAAAATATCTACAGCATCAATATTAAAAGCCCAACCACCATTACAAACCGGTGATTGGGCTTTTTGTAAATCAAACTAAAATTTTATATATTTAAAGGAGTTATTATAATGAAAAAATTACTTTTTCTGCCTTTATTAGTGTTAATAATGGCATTGGGTCTACCTATAGCCGTTAAACACCAGTCCTTTATTGCAGTCTACAGTTACTGCTGTTCCATCATTTATTAAATCTATTACTTTTTCACTAGAAATTAATAGAGGAATATCCAATGCTTTAGCAACTGTTTCTGCATGGCTGGTATCTACATGTTCCCAAGAGCCTATTACCAATGCACCTGCCAATTTAATATATTCTATCATTTCATCAGAAGTTTTGGTAGCTACTAAAATATCACCTTTTTCAAAGAAACAATCATTCTCTTCCTGGGCTTTAAAAACTCTGGCAATGCCCTTTACATTTCCCTTGCCGTAAGGTTTGCCTTTGGCTAATACATTTCCCGCTACAAGTACTCTTAACGTATTAGTAGCAGCAGCAGTACTAATGGGTACACCCGCTAAGGCTACTATTACATCTCCGGTTTTAGCCATACCGGATTTTAACGCCATACCATCTATTACTTCAAATACTTCGTCACTACCTGTGATATTATCTGCAAGCATTGGGCGGCATCCCCATGTTAAATTTAATTGCCTGCATACTCTATCAGATGTAGTAATGGCTAAAATAGGGCTATCCGGCCGAGAGCGAGCAACCATACTGGCAGCAAAGCCGGAATCTGTAACAGCTACTATACAAGCAGCATTAATATCCTTTGCTGTTGCACAAGCAGCAAAGCTTATGGCATTAGTAACATTTTTCTTTAAATAGCTTGGGAGGATATTCTTTCTGTTATTATATTCCTGAGATTCTTCTACTTGCCTGGCAATTCTGGCCATCATAGATATACTTTCTACCGGATACTGACCGTTAGCTGTTTCTCCGGAAAGCATTACAACATCTGTTCCATCAAAAATGGCATTGGCTACGTCATTAGCTTCTGCACGGGTAGGGCGTGGGTTTTTGGTCATAGATTCTAACATTTGAGTAGCAGTGATTACCAGCTTACCGCGCAAATTTGCCTGCTGAATAAGTTGTTTTTGAACCAAAGGAACTTCTTCCGGTGAAATTTCAACACCTAAATCGCCTCTTGCTACCATAATTCCGTCAGCAACTTCTAAAATGCTGTCAATGTTATTAACGCCATCACGAGATTCTATTTTTGCAATAATACGAATATCTGTACCACCGTTTTCTTGCAAAACTTCTTTTATGTTAAGCACGTCGTTAGCAGACCTGATAAATGATGCAGCAACATAATCAAAGCCCATCTTAATACCAAATTTAAGGTCACTTATGTCTTGTTCTGTTAAGGAAGGCAAATTTACAAAAACATCCGGCACATTTACTCCTTTACGAGAACTTAAAAAGCCTTCATTTGTTACTTTGCAGACAATATCTGTATCTGTAAGGGACTGCACAACCAATTCGATTAAGCCGTCATCTAATAAAATACGGCTGCCCGGTTTTACATCTTTAGGCAAATCTTGATAAGTGACAGAAACTTTTCCTTCATCGCCGTCCACATCTAAAGTGGTAAGGGTAAAGGTGCTTCCTTGGGTTAAGTATACTTTGTCATCTTTAAATTGCTTAACACGAATTTCCGGCCCTTTAGTATCCAGTATCATAGGGACAGGCACGCCGCAGAATTCTCTTGCCTCTTTAAGCATACTTATTGTTTCTTCACGGCTTTCGTAAGTACCATGAGAGAAATTTATTCTTGCTGCATCCATCCCTGTTTTTATCATTTCTTTCATAGTAGCAACATTGTTGCAAGTTGGGCCAAGTGTGGCTATAATTTTAGTTTTTCTCATCGGCTCTTTGTCTCCTCTTATATTCTATTAATTTTCTTGGATTTCTACTTTAAGTAGGTTTGTTGGTGATTCTATATCTTGGATTTCTACTGCATACATGTTTGTTGGTGATTCTGTAGATTGTGTGTAGTGTTCCTCAATTTTGCAAATTTCTTCCTCTAGCTCTTTAATTTTCTTGGTTGTATCAGCTATTGATAATAAATATAATTCTAAAGCTCCATCATCAAGATTGCCGGTTTTTTCATACTTATTCCAAGCGTAGTTACCCATTTCAAATTTTTTCTCACTAATTTCATTTTCTATTTCTTTGATTCTTTTATCCAACTTTGATACTTGTACCACTTCTTTACATTTGTTTATTGCAACGGGAGCCAGTTCAAGTGCTAATTTTGCAGCTATTTTTGCAGCTATTACAGCAGCTACTCCGGTAGCAGGCATATGAATTCCTCCTAACCTAATGTTTATTTATGGTGTTTTCCGCAAACTTTGAAGTTCTTTCAAAACATCATTGATAAGCTCATCTTTTGCTGATGATCCCATCTCAGAAATATATCCTTTTTCTTTAAGCATATCTTCTACAAGTTTTGCAACTTCCGGAGTTGCTACCAAAGCTTGATTTGAAAAAGCGTTAGTGATAGATTTTGTTTCAACAGGTGTCCCCTTCACTTCTTGTTTTTCTTCCTCAAGTTCTTCAATCTCTCTGTTTGCTTCATCTATCATCTTACAGAAAAATTCTAAAGTTTCGTTATCAAGGCTTCCGAATTCTTTGTGTTTAGCATGATAATAGTCACCAATTAGAATTTTTTTCTCATTAATTAGGTTATCAAGTTCTTTGATTTTTCCTTGTATCATTGAAACCTGCTTCATATCTTTACGTTTTTCTGTAGCTTCTTTGATTAAAGTACCACCTTTATCTATAGTATCCTTGCTTTTATCTACTGTACTCTTGATTGTACATTTGATTGAATTATCAACATCTTTGACTAAAATAGTGCCTTTTCCAATGGCATCTTTAAGTAATACATTGGGCTTAAAATCTGATAATGCCATGCGAATTCCTCCCGATATCTAACTGTATTCTATTGAAAATATGCGTTTACGAATATTATGTAGTATTAAGTATAACACAAGGGTCATAAGAATCAACAAAAATTCTACCATTTGCATGATTACCTTACATTAATTTATCTATATTTTCAAACTCTATTTCCCATAAACCATCTTTGGGTATGCCCGGCATAGGCTCTGAGCCATCAAAACCTGCTGTCATTATAGCAAGGGCTAACAATAATGAGCCGTTCCCGGGCAGATACAAAGGCAAGTCATTTCCGGTTCTTTGAAAATTATTTCCGCTTTTCACATAATCATTTTTGGGAGATTCCATTAAAAGCAATTCTATAGCCATATCCGGCAAG
>WQVX01000100.1 GCA_009785615.1 Defluviitaleaceae bacterium
ACATATACATTATCATTTTGTACATAAACATCGCGGGGAAAATGAAATTGAGCTAAGTTTGCATAACCATTTAAATAACCGGGTTCGCCTGTGCCTGCAAGGGTTATTACTTCACCGGAAGGTTTAACTGCCCTAATACGATGGTTAGCACTGTCTGCCACTATTAGCATATCATCTAAAAGAAAAAGCCCTTGAGGCAGATTAAACAAAGAGTCATAGCCGTCTAAAAAACCTCCTACAGGAGCTTCTTCGCCTTGTTGACGGTAATCTATCCGGGTACCTGCTAAAGTCCGTACCATTCCATTTTCAATAACACGTATTGCATGATTGCCTGTATCTGCTACATAAATTGTTTGTCCATCAGGAGAAACAGCAATTCCCATAGGGCTGTTAAATCTTGCACGATGGGCTGATCCATTAGCATAACCGGCACGTCCGCTACTACCGGCTACTGTAGTAACCATTCCGTTTATACCAATACGACGGATTGTATGGTTAAGGGTATCTGTCACAAAAATATTTCCATGGTCATCCATAGCAATAGCTGATGGCCAAGTGAATCGTGCAGATGCAAGACTTCCGTTAGCACGGCCTGCCCTGCCTCCTGCAAAAGTATAAACATTATTGCCATCAATAATGCGTATGGCATGGTTTGCACTATCTACAATAAATATACGACCTTCTTGATCTATAAGCCCCCCTACAGGGCGGTTAAATAATGCTCTGTCTAAGCGTCCGTCTCGATAAAATCCTAACGGAAAACCACTTTCGTCCCGTGTTGATATATTGCCGGATAGTGAAGCTACCAATGTATATTCGTCATATTGATTGATGGTACGGATCAAATTATTGTAAGTGTCAGCTATGTATAGTGTGCCGTCTAAACCTCCCAAAATTCCATGAGGCAAATTAAATTGTGCTGCTGTACTACACCCATTTATAGCACCATGACTGCCTGCTCCTGCAAGGGTAGATACAATACAACAGCTATTATTTGTTTCGGCTATTGCAGGTGTAGGTTTTAAAAATATTAGTAGAGCAAATAAAATTGCTAAAAGATATAGTTTTCTGCTCATCGTGACCTCCTTGAAAAATGTCAATTTTAATAAAATTTTATCAAAATTATTTTGTCCTGTAAACTAATCTTTATTTCAAACCTGTTACTGAAAATATTTCCATAGGCTTACTTTTTCCTTTAAGCGAAATTTCACCTATAGATTCAACATGCACTCTGCCTTTAACGACATCATAAACATCTTGGCTAATGAGTATTTGAGAACGCGCTGCATTTGATTCTAATCTGGCGGCTGTATTAACTACGTCGCCAATAGCAGTATAATCTTTACGGAAAGATGGCCCAAGGTTGCCAACAATAGCTTCACCACAATGAACCCCTACACCAAATTCCAGGTCTACGCCAATCTTTTCTTTTATAGCAGCACTAACAGCCTGTGCGCCACATACCATATCCCATGCAGATTTAACAGCTTTATAAACATAATCATCTAAGGGAACAAACCCATTAAATAGAGCCATGGTGGCATCACCAATAAATTTATCTACGCTACCCCCATTGTTGAATATTGCGGTTGTTGTAAGCTCTAAATACCCGTTTAGAGTCTCTACCACCAATTCAGGTGTATCGCTCAAAGCTTCTGTCATGGGGGTAAAACCTCTGACATCCACAAACAATACAGCTATAGGCAATTTACGCCCTACTGCATCGCTGTCTGCATCTTTGGTTGCTATAAGCTTATCTACTAATTTTGGGTCAACATATTTTTGAAATACATTACGCACTCGAATTCTCTCAATAACGCCCAATGCATAACCATACACAAGCTGGTATAAAAAAACAATAAACACAGCTAAAAAAGGAGATAGCAGAGGCATAATATATCCACCAAATTGATACATTAAATAAGCACAAACAAAATATCCTAATCCGGCAATTACAAATATCATCCATGCATATCTGATACTAAATTTCTCGCCAAAAAACATGCTTCCTATCAACAAAGCAACAACAATAAGATGATTAACCCAACCGGCAGTATACTGTCTAAAATTACCTTCTAAAATCATTTGTACTACATTGGCATGAATCTCTACTCCATACATGGGTACTTCATGAGTTATAGGCACAGCATAACTATCCATCATACCCAAGGCATAAGGGCCAATCATTACCACCATATCTGCAAGCCATGTTGGGTCAAACCAATCCTCAAAAATATCTGCAACTGAGAATTCAAAAAAATCCCCGGGCAAACCTGTATAACTGATATAAGTATAAAAATAGCCATCCGAAGGCATATTTACAAGGTCATACGGCTCAAGCCCCGTATATTTCATAGCTATAGTCAAAGGGAAGGAGTAAAGCATTTCTCCATCAAAAGGTATGCGCAGAGGGGCATTACGTATTACCCCATCGCGGGCTAAAAAACCATTTACAAAGCCGTGGGTTCCATAAGGGCGTAAATCGGGAAAGGACATTAGATGACCGCTAAAAGTCATATCTAAGGTATGATAATGGCGCGGAACGCCGGACTCTATCAAAGAAGCCAATATCACATTATCTCCTTTGATGACAGCGTCCACTAACGCTACATCTGCCTCAGAATCCCGACCCGGTTCCAAAAACAGTACGTCGATAGCAATTACGGCCGGCTTGGCATCCTCATAACGATTTAAAATATTAAGAGCCTCAGCCATTACATTCCTATCCCATGGAAATTGACCAAATTTAGCTAAGGCTCTTTCGTCTATGCCAATTACTGTAATGGTGTTAATGTCTACCAATCCGGGATGCTGATACAAAGCATCTTGCAAACGATACTCCAAAAGCCAAAAAGGGTTCAAAAAAAACAAGGCAAGCAGCAACATGGTTACAACTGCGCTAACCCATCTTTTTATCTCTCTAAAGTTTATATTTTTCAAACTATATTCATCTCCAGTCCGTCACGAGAAAATATAAATCTATCCCCATGAGGCTTAAACTGTTCTTCCAATGTAGTTAGTTCCGCATCTGTATATTCAAAACTAAAGTGAGAAAACAGCATTTGTTTACATCCGGAGATTTCTGCCAATCTATAGCCATCTTCTATTGTAGAATGGCCCCATTCCTTTTTTTTCTTATAATCTGAAGGAGTATAGGCCGCATCAAACACAACCATATCTACCCCACGGCAATAGTTTACCAAATCAGAGTAAAATTCCTCATCCATTGCAGAAGTTTCATTATCAAGAAGATGCACTAAAGTATTATGTCCGTCATCAATATGAAAAGATAAAGTATTATCAGGATGGGTGGCAGTAAAAGGCATAATTTTAAACGGCCCGACAGTAAAAGGAACTTTATCTGATATAGGTATACATTCTGCATTGGCTATATCTTTCATGTTGACAGGCCAATAAGGAGGCTCAAAAGGTCCGAAAATTTGATCCTTCAAAGAAGAATGGTCATTTCTTAAACAAGTATATATCTGTACCCCCGGAGAATCTCTATTCCAACAAGGGCCAAAAATAGGAAGCCCCACTATATGATCCATGTGAAGATGGCTTACCAAAATATCAATCGGCTTGTTAAGTTTACACATATAATCAGAAGATTTTGCCTTCAAATCCGCTTCAAATTGAACAAGTCCGGAGCCTGCGTCTAAAACAAGACTATGGCCAAATGACTCAATTACTATGCAAGAGGTATTACCTCCAAATAACGAAACAGGACGACTGGTAGACACGGAGCCACGGCAACCATATACTTTTAACTTCACCTTTCTATTCCCTCCCAGAGCTTACTTTTAATAAATAACTCAACTAACTCTTTATGAAGCTTGCCTTCTTGCACCATCTTTTGCAAAACATCCAAAGCTCTGTCTATGGGCATATGTTTGCGATAAGGTCTGTCTGCTGCTGTAAGTGCATCAAAAATATCTGTAATTGTAATAATGCAAGTTTCTATAGATATGTCGTTCCCTTTAAGGCCATTAGGATAGCCGGATCCATCTAAAAATTCGTGGTGATCCTTGGCCCATTTTGCAACATCTTTGTAGTATTTCCAAGAAATGATTTTATCAAGTAACCTTCCGGTAGCGGATACATGATCCTGTATAATTTCCCGCTCTTTATTTGAAAGGGTGCCCTGCCGGATAGTAATGGACGTAATGTCGTAATCATTTAAGATTGGAACTTCATTTCCGTTATAATCCCTGTAAGTAATATTTGCCATTTTATAAGCCAACATCACTTGTTCTTCAGAAAGTGGGGAATGTGAACTATTGATGGTTTCTATCAGGTTAAAATAAGTATTAAGCTCAAGTAGCTTAGCGTCCCACTCTTCCTTGGTGAGACGATTAGATAAGTAGTCGATTTCTAATTGATGTTTTTTTATTTCAAATCGATCACGGATGTACTCAAACTGCCAGCTAAACAAGCGATTAGCCTTATCCATTATATGCATAGGTGTTACAATTTTACCAATGTCATGAAGTAAAGCGGCCATAACCAGCCTATCTTTGTGCCTTTTTGTAAAGTGATAAGGATGTCCTACAGGAAAGGTATTGCTTAAATATTCAGCAAAGGCAGAACAATAGATAGAAACTTTTTGCGTATGATTTTTAGTAAATGGAGAACGTTCATCTATTGCTTGCGTCATTACTTCAACAAATGAATGGAAAATTTGGTGGATTTCCTGTATATGGGTTAGGTTGCCCAAAGTATTAGCTGCTATTTTTGACAAAGCCATTACTACAGGGGGCGTGGAGATATCACCATAAGGCATAGGTTCGCCGGTTATTGGGTTTGTAGCATTAAGAAGTTGGATAACCCCTAATACTTCTTCAGTTTCTTCTTCTAAAGAAACCAAGGGTAAAACAAGCATAGAGCGAGTTTTATAACCTGTTAGCTTATCGTAGTGCTTTGGCCCGGAAAAATTAAAACGAGTGCTTGTATAAACATCTTCCTCTAAAACAACCTCGTTGTAAATTGCACAGTAGGCACTTACATTAGTAATGTTCTCTTTATCTAAAGTAATGGGTGGTAAGTAATCCTTATCATCCATTGCATCAAATACTTTAAAGATGTTAAGAGTATTATTTTTTAAAATACGAAAATGCAATTTATTCCCTTCCAGCATATACAATGTAGCGGCATCAGAACAAGTTAGTTCCATTATATTAGTCAAAAGAACATTTAAAAGGTTAACATAGTCTGACTCACTATTAAATGCTAAAACTACTTTGAGTAGCTGATCAGAATTATATTCAAAATCATGGAGTTGATTAGCTATTTTTGACATCTATTATTTTCTCCCACGTACTTATAGCAATTTAGTTTTAAATTTGTAAATTAAATTGCTTATTAATGAGACTGCAACATATATCATACATCATTTTAGCCTGAATCGGAATAGCAAAGAAGAAAATCGTAACAATTTATTTAAGGAAAATCAACAGTCCATGCTGTAAATGTTATTTTTGTACCATTCTTATATAGGCAACCGGTCTCATTTTGTTACCGGTTGGATGCAATCGCTACATCAAGAAATTGGGATGTTTCCAAGAAAAGACACGCTTATATACAAGCGTGCCTTCTTAGAATCTGCGGTCAATAATTATGGCTTACCCATGTCCACGAGATATATTTAGACTAAGGCCGGCATCAAATTCCCTTTTTTGAGGAGGGGCAAAAATATCCATAGGGAAATCCATTTCCTCAAAATAAGCACATGGGCTTATTGGAGTTGGCGTACCGGATTCACATTCATCCGGTATATCAAAACCTCTGGATTCTACAGATAAATTAACCAAGCGGAAAAGTTTTACAATAACAAACAAGCCAATAGTGCATCGTACTTCTATAGCCTGAGTCTCCATATCCGGATGGTGGTCATGATGGCGTGGATAGTGTAATTGAGCATGAAGAGATACAGCCTTTGACTCAACCAGCACAAAAGGTTCTGCTTCAAAAGTAGCACTATCTCCAAAGGCTCTTAATAAGTCTGTACCAATAACCAGGTCACTACCAACAGAACCAAATAGAGTCACTTTCATATTGTGGATATTATTAGCCTTGATACTGGATATCACACAAGCATCCGCTTCGCGAAAAGTTATGCGGTACTCGAATACAAATTTAATATCTATATCCCAGTAGCCATTTTTAAATGGGCTTGGCTGTTTATCTACAATGATAATTCTCTTAATCCTTAGACGATCTACTGAAGCAGATGCAGCGTTGTAAGGAGGTTTGATAATATCTCCCTCTTTGTGTTGTTCATCACCTACACAAAGCTGTTCAGCAGCACGGGCAGGCCCTATTTCTGAATGAGTTAAGCAATTTTGCCTGCGGCAGCTATCATACACCTTAAACGCTATTATACGTTCTTCTCTTAATCTCCTATGATCCGGAGATTCTCCACATCTCAAGGTTTCGGTGTCTTGCAATTCAAATGCTCCCAATTCCTAAACCTCCAATTATAACACCTTATTGATATTTCCAGTATATGTACAACTCGTTATAGTGTTACAAGTTGTATTCGCATCCTTTAAATGGCGAAAAATCACCTGTAACCTTGGTAAAAAAGTATTAAGCAAGCTCTTATGTAATATTAAGATGCTATAACGTATAATCCTAAGTAAGAGGTACATACTCATAGTAATAAGTAAAAATAATGAAGTAGAAGCAGAATTGCGGAACAGTATAGCACCTCCACTTCGCACTAACGTGCTTCGTGTCGGTGAAGGGGGCGCAATTTCCGCTTGCATCAACACGTAAACGTGTTAATGTCAATCGGAATTGCTATATAAATTGCTATTTGATATGATATTTAGAAGTATTGACAACTCAGCAGTAAAATTTTAGAATTTGATGTATAATGATTCCGGTAATCAAATTCATTAAAAATCTAGTAGAAATTTATAAATTTCTTAAATTTCTAAGAAAAGGAGAGGAATTATGTTTAAAAGCTTTAAAAGTAAGTTGACAGCAATGATTTGCGTCTTTTTGGTGGTGGCTGCTTATCCGGTTTCTATGGCTACACTTAGTGGAGCTAACGCTTCTTTTACATCGTTTAGCGTGGATAGAACTGTTGTAAATGCAGGGCAGTCTGTAACATTTAATGCAACAACATTTGGCGCAAGCTTTGTTTTTGCTTCTGTAGGTGGTCAATTGATTCCGGGGACTATGCAAGGAATTGACAGTGCAACAGGTCTAACAACGTGGTTGCTTACAATTAACCCTGCTCAATCTCAAACAGTGATTGTTTATGCAAACTCTGCAAATGTTGTAGCAGGAGCTTCAATTGTTTCTATTCCAATCACAGTAAATGGTACTGAGGGATTTGTTTCGTCCACAGGTCAAGGGGTTCATCACATATACAGTATTACAGAAACAGAGGCATCTCAGCCTAATACTGTTACCCTTACGATAGTTACTAATGCTGCACCACAATTTGTTTGGGCACATATTGGCGGAGGACGATATGTTCAAGCTAATCGTATATCCCAAACAGCTAGCCAAGCTACATGGGAAATGAGCTACAGGCCGCCTCAATATGTAGCTCATACCATTGAGGTAAGTGCTAACCATGCTTACATTATAGATGAAACCATTGTTAGCCAAAGCTTTTCAGTTGCACTTGCTGCACCTTTTGTACCGCTTGTAAGTGATGCTTCTATTAGTAGGGTTACTATAAGCCCATCCACTGTTGATTATAGAGGACGTGCTACTATTACTGTACGTACTAATCACGAAGCAGAACATGTATGGGCAGAAGTTGATGGCAGACGTGTTAACGCAACAAGAGGAAGCACAACTGCAACATTACGCAATTGGACTATAGAGGTACGCCCGGACGAGACACAAACCATTACGGTATATGCTAATACAACCAACGATACCCAAGGTGCAGATACAGAGACTGTGCGCGTTACAGTAAGAGAAGAACAGCCGCGGATTACTAATTTAAGCTTGACTCGCAACAGTATAAGACCCGGTGAATGGACAACTATTAATATAACCACCAATAATGAAGTAGAACATGTATGGGCAAATGTTGATGGAACACGAAGAAATGCATCAAGAGAATCTTCCACATCTAATACACGGACATGGAGAATAGATATACAGCCAAACAACTCTCAGCAGATAACTGTATACGCTAATAGAACAAATAACAATAGTGGTGCTGATTCAGATAGAATAAGCGTTAATGTTAATAACTGGTAAAAACACACAAAAGAAGCGAGCCTTTTTTAGACTCGCTTCTTTCTTTTTTTGAGCTATGAGATGCTGCTTATTTTTTCACTTGCTCACAAACTTGCTCACAAGATTGATTAGCCACAGTGCAAGATGTTTTACAAGCAGACTGGCAAGAGGTCTGACATTCGCCACAACCTGTTTTTACATCATCTCTATGGATGTTTCCTGCAAAAATTGTTTTAATATGACTCATAAATATCGCTCCTTAATTTTTCTATTTTTTTATAATTGCCTTGAAAGGGCATTTATCAAAACACGCACCACATTTAATGCAGTGTTCTTGATCAATATGATGTATTTCTTTGCGCTCACCGCTAATGCAGCTTGTTGGGCATACCTTTTTGCATAATGTGCATCCGGTGCATTTACCGTCTAAAATAATGAAAGTAAGTAAGTTTGTACAGGTGCCGGATGGACATTTTTTGTCTCTAACATGAGCAATGTACTCGTCCATGTAATGATTTAATGTGGACAACACCGGGTTAGGAGATGATTGACCCAACCCACATAAAGAAGTATCGCAAATTGTACGTCCTAAACGCTGCAATTCTTCTAAGTCACCTTCCGTTCCATTGCCTTCTGTAATACGGGTAAGAATCTCTAAAAGACGCATGTTGCCAATACGGCAGGGGGTACACTTGCCGCAACTCTCCTCAGCAGTAAATTCCAAGAAAAATTTAGAAACTGCAACCATACAATCGCTTTCATCCATTACAATCATGCCGCCGGATCCCATAATAGAACCAAGCTCTCTAAGAGATTTAAAGTCAACAGGAATGTCAAGATGTGCCGCCGGAATACATCCGCCGGAAGGCCCGCCGGTCTGTATAGCTTTAAATTCCTTGTTATCGGAAACGCCACCGCCAATCTTATTTACTACATCTCGCAAAGAAGTGCCCATTGGAATTTCAATAAGCCCTACATTGTTAACCTTACCGGCTAAAGCAAATACTTTTGTACCGGGGCTATCTTCATTCCCAAAACTTCTAAACCAATCAGCACCCTTTAAAATGATTTGCGTTATGTTTGCAAAGGTTTCTACATTATTGATGTTAGTGGGCACATTCCACAAACCTTTTTGCGCAGGAAATGGAGGCTTAATACGAGGCTCGCCGCGCCTACCTTGCACAGAGTTCATTAAAGATGTTTCCTCACCACATACAAAAGCACCCGCCCCTAAGTACAGTCGAATGCGAAAAGAGAAGCTACTCCCCATTATGTTATCGCCTAATAGTCCCAATTCTTCAGCTTTAGCAATGGCTTCCTGCAAACGCTCTACCGCCCCGGGATATTCTGCACGGATGTAAATGATACCTTCATTTGAGCCAATTGCATAACCGCATATAGCCATAGCCTCCAGCACACTATGAGGATCACCTTCCAAAATGGATCTGTCCATAAAGGCCCCGGGATCACCTTCATCTGCATTGCATATTACATATTTTTTATTTCCTTGGGATTTGCCGGTGAATTCCCATTTTGTACCTGTTGGAAATCCTGCACCACCACGTCCACGTAAACCGCTGGATTTGATGATATCAATAACATTTTCCGGTGTCAATTCAAATATGGACTTACCCAGTGCTTCATAGCCATCACGAGCAATGTATTCCATGATGTTGCTTGGATCAATTATGCCACAATTGCGCATAGCAATACGCACCTGCCGTACCTGATCACTCATGGTATATACACCTCCCGGTCTTGGCCAATAATGGCATCTTCTATAATTTCACCTTTTTTTAAATGCTTAATTACAATTTCTTGAGCACGAGCTGCATCTACATATCCATAACGAGTTCCGGAGCCTAAAGGCATATCACCGCGTCGCACTTCTACCACAGGTTCTGCATAGCAGTTGCCAAAGCAACCGGTAGACAAAACCTTTACATTATCAAGCCCTTGTTCTTCTATGCTGTCATTAATAACAGACATAACTTGATCAGCACCCGCGGCTGTTCCGCAAGTGGCTCTGCCAATCAATACTACCCATTCGTCACTTTTGCCGACTATATCTGACAGGGCTTTTTGCCGCAGTACTTTAAGTTCATCCCAAGATTTTATTTTATCTGCCACAGCGTTCCTCCTCAGTATCTTTGATAATACCTTTAATGTCTGCTGTGCCAACACGACCATAAACCTTGTCATTAACCATAACTACAGGTGCAAGGCCGCAGGCTCCCACACATCGTACTGAATCTAAAGTAAAAAGATCGTCTGAGGTTGTCTGCTTAACATCTATGTCGAGTTCTTTAGCAAATTCTTTCAGCACTTTTTCAGCATTACGCACATAACATGCTGTTCCCATGCAAACATTGATTCTATACCGGCCTCTCTTTTCCAAAGAAAAGAGTGAATAAAATGTGGCTACTCCATATACTTTAGCATTTGAAATTTGCAGTTTTTGTGCAATATAATGCTGTACTTCCTTGGAAAGATATCCGTAGGCTTCTTGCGCTTTATGCAAAGTTGGAATAAGGGCACCGTTTTTATCCTCAATCCCATCCAAAAACTCATCTATTTCAGGAAAAACTCCATCAGAAAAAGAATCATTAGCCATGTCGTAATCCTCCTTTCTTTTGAACAAAATTCACATAATTTGTAACAAAAAACATTGCAAATTATGTTCATAACATGAAAAATGCTATGCATTTTCAACTGCTTTAGCAGTTGGTTCACCTTCGTCTAACTCATGTAATTTTACCACCATTATTTCATGTAAATCAATGCTGTTGTTTTTGTTTATCTTATTACATTTTACGGGTATATTCGTAAAATGACCCGTCTGTTAAGCCTATAGTTAAACTGCTTCCGGAAACAGATAGCATCAAGCTGTTAATTTTTAGCAACTCATGTGGCTCCATTAATATAGCATTTTCTATGCCAATATTATAATGTCCTGTTAAAATTTCATGGTCTGTTACTTCATTGGTTTCAAAAGTACTGTCATCATTAAATTTATAATAAAAAATTTTTCCATTAAGTTCCCTTTGCCATGTACCTATCAACTGTGATCCAATTGTTGGAATAGATGAATCGCTTTTTGCTGTTTTAAATAAAGATGCAAATGCAATAGCAAAGCTTTCAGCAGAAATAGTAGGGGGAGCCTTATTGGCTTTCACTTCTTGGTTGTATGTTTTAACGCATTCCTCCAAAAAGTCTTTATATTTTATACTTTTCATTTCAATTACTTTTTGCTGAAGCTTGTTAATGAATTCTTTTTTCCGGGATGTTTTTAAGCTGTTAAAGTACATCCTAAGCTCATTGATATCTGACTTTCCGCCGCCTTCGCCACTTAATTTATTCGCTATTATAATCACCTCACAGTTATAATGATTAGAGCAATTAACCTCTGTATCAAATCACAGGAATCATTCTCGGTAAATAATATCATGATTGCTTCCGTAAAAATAGAGGAAAAAGAAGAATACAGTAAAGGCTATTGATTAATATAGCCATTTAAGTTATAAATATGGCACTGTTATCTATGAATACAGCTTCTA